>JAYULW010000001.1:0-21087 GCA_043763155.1 Alphaproteobacteria bacterium
CGAAGCTGGTGTCAATGCGGTAGTCGAACCAGTACATGGTGACCTGGCCGGGGTTTTCAGCGATCCATGCGGCGGTGATGCCGATGCAGCTCAGGAAAATAAGAAGCAGGATGAGCCGGGTCATTATTCGGCCGCCTTATCGTCTTTGGTGGCGGGTATTTCAGCTTTTTCCGGGGCGGGTGTTTCGGATTTTTCGTCCGATTCTTTTTCGGTAGGTTCTTTTTTGGCAGGTTCTTTTTCGGCAGGTTCTTTTTCGGCAGATTCTTTTTTAGGTTGGGCCTTCGTTACCACTTCTGTGGTTTCGGGGGCGGTTTCTGGCGTTTCTTTTTCGTCGGCTTTCAGCTCGTCGTGTGCGGGCTTTTGTTTTACGGGCTGGGGTTCTGCTGCGCTGGCGGGTTGGGCGAGGGCGAGTTGCAATGTGGCGATGGTGCCTTGGGTGTTTACGTATTCCTGTGCCATGCGCACCCAGTTGGCCATGGATTTTTTGCCTTCGGGGGAGAGGGCTTCTGTTTCCTTGATGGCGGTGCGGAGGTCCTGGGCATTTACGGAGGCTTCGGCGCGGGCGAGGACGGATTCGTCGTCGGTGCCGCTTTGCTGCTCACCGATTTTACGGATGCGGATGAGCTTTTTCATGTTGCTGCCGAAACCTGTGCCGCTTTCGCGCTCAAGGGCGAAATCCAGCGCGGCGTCGAACTGGCCTTGCAGTTCTTCCATGCTGTGCAGGCCGGTGGCTGCGACGGGCAGGAG
The DNA here is from genome assembly GCA_043763155.1 of Alphaproteobacteria bacterium. Classification (GTDB taxonomy): domain Bacteria; phylum Pseudomonadota; class Alphaproteobacteria; order Rickettsiales; family SXRF01; genus JANYBV01. The sequence goes on from JAYULW010000001.1 coordinate 748, forward strand.
CTGCATCAGCAGCGCGTTGGCTTGCGGGTTTGCTTTGTTCAGCTCCAGTAGCTGGTCGAGGATGGGTTTGAAGGTTTCGCCGCGACGGGCGGAGTCGCGCAGCTGGCCAAAAAGGGTGATGGAGGCGAGGCGCTGGCTGGAGCGCGACTCCATGGCGTCCATTTTATCGCGGAGCGCGGCTACCGTTTGCAGTTCTTCGTTCAGGGCGGCAATGGTTTTTTCCTGATCGGCGATTTTTTGTTCGAGGCCTGCAAGCGCATCCTGCGTGCGGGAAATTTCATTCAGGGCGGCTTCGGAGACGGCGGATTTGGTTTCGTTGTCGCCGGTTTTGGTTTCCAAAGATTCGAGGCGTTTGTTCAGGGTGCTGATTTGGGCTTCGTAGCCTTCTTTGGTTTGGGGGGCGAGTTCGGCTTTTGCTTCTTCTGGTTTTGCCTCTTCAGGCTTTACTTCTTCGGGTTTCAGATCGGGGGTGCCATCGGGGGTGAGGATGCTTTTTTCCTCTGGCTTTGCGTCCGTTTTGGCGAGGGCGGCTTCTTCCTTGGCTTCTTTGGCTTTTTGCGCGTCTATGAGCGCCTGATGGTTTTTAGCGCGTGAGGGGGAAGGGCGGGTGATGCCGTTGGAAATCATGGTTCCCAGCACCAGCACGGTTGCAACGGTCATGAAGAAGCTGCGCGGGCTGCCATACAGGGCCTTGGCGATGAAGCCCTGACGGCGCGGGGCGATGATATTTTCTTCGGGTTCGTCGTTCATGCATGCCTCCGGAAGGTATTATCCACGCACTCTACCACAGATGCAAGGGTTGGTTCCTGCGTGATATGCACGGCTTTCCAGCCGCCGTGTAGCGACTGGGCCACGGCTTCGCTCAGGCAAAAAGCCTCAAGCGCGGCGGTGGCGTTCGGGATTTGCGCTTTTTCGAGCAGGCGGGTGAAGATTTGCGAGGCGCGGGGGCTCATGAGGCTTACGCCGTCTATGGCTTTGCGCTGGAGCTGGGCGATGAGGGTGTCGGAAAGCTGCTCGCTGGCGACTGCTTCGTAAACCACGAGGTGCTGCAGTTCCATGTCGGCATCGGCAAGCTGGGTTGCGAAATTCATGCGGGTGTGCTTGCCGGAGGGATACAGGAAGCGCGCTCCTGCGTCGTAGCCTTCCATGATGATTTCAAGGAGTTTTTGCGCGGTGCCGCCGCCGGTGCTTACGCGCTCGAAGCCGAGCGACTGCGCGGCCTGCGCGGTTGCGTCGCCTACGCAGAGCAAGAAGGGGTCGCGCTGGTCGGTGAGCAGGGCGAGTGCGTTTACGGCGTGGCGGCTGGTGAGGATGATGGCGTCCGGCTCGTCAAACAGGGCTTGCTCGATGGCGTGGCGCTGGGTGTGTTCGAGGTAAATGGCGGTGAGCGGCTCGTGGATCACGCGGTAGCCCTGCTCGTGCAGCATGTCGGTGAGGGCGCGTTCGTCGCCAAGCGGGCGGGTGATGAGGATGGTTTTGTCGGTCATGGTTCCTGCTGTGGTCCTACTGTGGGGTCCTGCTTTGGGGTCCTGCTATGTTTGGGGCCTATTTAACCGTACAAAATGCAGTTCTGCCAGTGGTTTTAGGGCAGGGCCTCGATAATAATATGGGCCTGGGCGCTTGGGTAGTCGTCGGTGAGGGTGAGGTGGATGGTGGCTTTGTGGCCTGCGGGCAGCAGGCGCTGAAGCTGGGCCAGCGCGCCGCCGGAAAGGCGCATGGTGGGCTGGCCGGAAGGCAGGTTCACTACTTCCATATCGCGCCAGAACACGCCTGCGCTCAGGCCTGTGCCGAGCGCTTTGGCGCAGGCTTCTTTGGCGGCAAAGCGTTTGGCGTAGGTGCTGGCGACGATGCGGGGGCCTGCCTTGGCGCGGCTTTGGGCTTTGCGCTGTTCGGCTTCGGTGAAGATGCGGTTCTCGAAGCGTTCGCCGAAGCGGGCGAGGGCTTGTTCGATGCGGCTGATGTCGGTGATGTCGTTGCCGGTGCCGATGATCATGGATGTTCCATGTGGGCACGTTCCATGCATGCGCGCATGTCGCGGATGGATTTTGCTAAGCCCACAAAGATGGCTTCGCCCATCAGGAAATGGCCGATATTGAGTTCGCGCACGTCGGGCAGGGTTGCGATGGGCGCCACATTTTCATAGGTGAGGCCGTGGCCTGCGTGGACTTCGAGACCTAAGCTGCTGGCGCGGGCGGCGGCGAAGAAGAGGGCGGCGAGTTCCTGCTTTTTTTCGTTTTCCTGCGCGGGGTTCAGGCAGTATTCGGCGTAGGCCCCGGTGTGGAGTTCCACGATGGTTGCGCCGATGCGGGCGGCGGCTTCAATTTGCGCGAGGTCGGGCGCGAGGAACAGGGAGACGCGGATGCCCGCCTGCGTGAGTTGCGCGGTCATGGCGGTGAGTTTGCTTTCGAGCTTTACAGCATCGAGGCCGCCTTCGGTGGTGACTTCTTCGCGCTTTTCGGGCACGAGGCAGCAGGCGTTGGGGCGGATGCGCAGGGCAATGGCGAGCATTTCGTCGGTGGCGGCCATTTCCATGTTGAGCGGCAGCGGCACTTCGGCTTTCAGGCGCTCCAGATCCGCATCCTTTATATGGCGGCGGTCTTCGCGCAGGTGGGCGGTGATGCCGTCGGCACCCGCGTCCATGGCCATGAGCGCGGCGCGGATGGGGCAGGGATGCACGCCACCGCGGGCATTGCGCAGCGTTGCCACATGGTCAATGTTGATGCCGAGGCGGATGCGGCCGTCTGTTTGCCGGAACATCATGTCTGGTAGCGTTCCACGCTTTGGACGACTTCTTTGGAGCGGAGGTTGGCGATGATGTTGTTGAGGTGGCGCACGTCGCGGACCTCGATGTCGAGCAGGATTTCAAAGAAATCAATGGAGCGGTTCACGATTTTGAGGTTGCTGATATTGCCCATTTCCTTGGCGATGACATTGGTGACGGTGGCGAGTGCTGCGGGTTCGTGGCTGATGTATGCGCGTAAGCGCCCGATATGGTGGCCGTCGGCCTGGTCGCGTTCCCATGCCACGTCAATCCAGCGCTCCGGGGAGTCGGAATAATTTTCCAGCGTTTCACAGTCTATGGTGTGGATGGTGATGCCTTTGCCGGTGGTGACGATGCCCACGATGCGATCACCGGGAATGGGGTGGCAGCAGCCCGCGAAATGGATGGCCATGCCGGGCATGAGGCCCTTGATGGGCATGGGTAGATTTTCGGTAGATTTTTTCTTGCGGAAGGGGTTTGGCAGGTTGCTCAGAACACCACCCACCGCAGAAGGCTGCTGCTTCTTTTCGCCCAGCACGATGTCCATTACCTGCTGGCGGCTGATGAGGCCTTCGCCTACTTCGGCCAGCAAATCATCCACCGATTTTTTATTGAAATGCGGCAGGTGCGGCTCGATCATTTTTTCGTTCAGTTCCTGCCCTTCCTGCTTGAAGGTTTTGGCAAGTACGGCGCGGCCAAGATTGATGTATTCGCCTCGCTGCTGCACGCGCACGAATTTGCGGATTTCGCTCTTGGCTTTGCCGGTGACTACGAAACGTTCCCAGCTTGGCGATGGCGTTTGGGTTTTGGAGGTGATGATTTCCACCTGATCGCCGTTTTTCAGCTTGGTGCGAAGCGGCACGATGCGGCCATTGATCTTTGCGCCGACGCAGGTGTCGCCCACGCCGGAATGCACGGCATAGGCAAAGTCCACGGGTGTTGCGCCGCGGGGGAAGGCGAGGATGTCGCCTTTGGGGCTGAAGCAGAATACCTGGTCGTGGTACATTTCCAGCTTGGTGTTTTCCAGGAATTCTTCGGGGTTGGAAGATTTCTCCAAGATGTCCAGAAGCTCGCGTATCCAGCGGAATTGCTTGCCGTCGTGGGCGGCTTTCTGGCCTGCTTTGTAGCTCCAGTGCGCGGCGAGGCCATATTCGGCGATGTCGTCCATTTCCTTGGTGCGGATCTGGATTTCGATGCGCTGCTGGCCGGGGCCGAGGATTGCGGTGTGCAGCGACTGGTAGCCGTTGGATTTGGGGGTGGAGATGTAGTCTTTAAATCTGCCGGGGATGGTGTGCCACTCGGCATGGATGACGCCAAGCGCCTGATAGCACTCCGCTACCGTGTCGCACACGATGCGGAAGGCCATGATGTCGGAGAGTTGCTCGAACTCTACATTCTTGTTCTCCATTTTTTTCCAGATGGAGAAGGGGCGTTTTTCGCGGCCATAAATTTTTGCGGATTTGAGGCCTGCTTCGTCTATCTTCTGCTGGATGACGCCGAGGGTTTTTTCAAGCTCGGCCTGTCCTTCCTTGCGCAGGAAATCGAGCCGGGTGATGATGGATTCGCGCGCTTCGGGGTAGAGTTCGGCGAAGGCTAGGTCCTGTAGCTCGTCTTTCATATTGCGCATGCCGATGCGCTCGGCGAGGGCGGCGTAAATTTCCACGGTTTCGCGGGCGATGCGCTGGCGCTTTTCAGGGTTTTTGATGAATTTCAGGGTTTGCATGTTGTGCATGCGGTCGGCGAGCTTGACCAGCAGTACGCGCAAATCCTCGCTCATGGCGATCAGGAGTTTGCGGAAATTTTCGGCCTGATTGAGGTTTTCGGATTTGCCTTCGAGCTTGGAGAGCTTGGTGACCCCGTCCACCAGATGGCGGATTTCCTTGCCGAAGCTTTGTTCGATGTCGTCGAGCGTTACTTCGGTGTCTTCCACCGTGTCGTGCAGGAGCGCAGTGACGATGCTGGCGGTGTCGAGCTTATACTGGGTGAGCTTGTAGGCCACCTCCACGGGGTGGGAAAAATACGGGTCGCCGCTGGCGCGTTTTTGCGTGCCGTGGGCTTTCATGGCGAAGACATAGGCGCGGTTCAGCAGGTCTTCATCGGCGTCCGGGTCGTAGGATTTTACTTTTTCTACCAGTTCGTACTGACGAATCATCGGGTGGGTAATTTCTTCTTATCGGTTATAAAAAACGGAATTCATTGTAGCCTAAGCGAAAACAGAATAGAAGCGCATTGCTTAAGCTGAGTGCTTAACCTGCGGGAAGGGTGGTTTTATTCGCCCTTTTTCCGATGCCCGGACATTTGAGGCAAAATTGGTTAAATTGTGTTTACAAATTTCGCCAATAAAGACTTGAATTGATACTATTTTTTCCCGTTTATTGCTTAACCTTTTCTTAAACATGGGGGCGCTATTATCAGCAGGTTGGAAAGGCTATAGCTATGTCTGGACGTGGAATATTATTGTTGGTTGCTATCGTTATCGCGGCGTTTACCGTGATCTCGATCCGCAGCCAAATGGCGCAAGCGCCTGAAAGCGTGCAGGCGCAAAATGTGCGCATCATTATTGCAAAGCGCGACCTTGCGCTGGGTACTTTCGTGCAGGGCGAGCAGGATCTGGCATGGGGCGAGCCGCCGTCGGCCGCGGCTTCCGCTCCCGTTATTGCAACGCCCACCACGCAGGCTCCGGAAGCGAACGCGCCGTTGCCCGCAGTTGCCGTGGCGCATGAGCCGTATCTTTTAGAAACTTCCGTGAAGCTTTCGGACTTTAATGGCGCTGTGGTGCGCCGGGGTTTGAAAACGGGCGAGCCTGTACCGCAGTCGGCGCTGATGAAGTCGGGCGAGGGCGGGTTTATGTCTGCCGTGCTGGAGCCGGGTATGCGCGCAGTGTCCATTGCGGTGAACGCGACGTCGGGCAATGCCGGGTTCGTATCTCCGGGGGACCGGGTGGATTTGCTGGTTACGCACCGCTTCAAGACGGGTGTGACGGCGGGCGGGAACGAAGAGTCGGTGGTTGCCGAAACTTTCGTGCATGATTTGCGCGTGGTGGCGGTGGACCAGATGCTGGATAACCCGGAAAATAAAGCGATCCTTGCGAAGACCGTGACGATGGAATGCACGCCGCGCCAAGCGGAGCAAATTGCGGTGGCGACGGAAATGGGTAAAATTTCGCTGGCGCTGCGCAGCCTTGCGCCCGCAAAGAAAGAAGAAAAAATTGAGGAAGCTGCTGCTCCCGTGGTGTTGCAAGACGGTGAAGCGAAGCCCGTGACCAATAATCCGATTAAGGACCTTTACGGCCAGCAGGAAGAAAACGGCTATACGCGTGATAGCGACCTCAGCCATTTGCTGGAGCGCCGTGCGCTGATGGTTCCGCGTGTGGTGATCCTGCGCGGTGATAAGAGTGAAACGATTGACTTTTCGCAAGGTGGCCAATGATGCTTCTTCCTAAATCCATAACCGGTAAACTGGCCCTGCTTGTTGCATGCAGCTTGCTTAGCGTTGGCATGAGCAATGTGGTTCTGGCCGATGCGACGCTTACGGCTTCGGACGAGCAACTGGTGACCGTTGAAATCAATAAGGGGGCGATGCTGAAGCTTTCGCGCCCGGCGGCCTCGGTTGTTATTTCCGACCCCAATACGGCTGACGTGCAGGTGGTATCGCCTACGGTTGTGGTGGTGCGCGGCAAGAAGGTGGGGGAAACCAGCTTCTACGCTATTGATGCCCGCGACGAGCCGATTGTGCGCGCGACGGTGAATGTGACGCATAATCTTTCGAGCCTGAACCGCGCGATTCGCAGCGCCGTGCCGGATGCGGATGTGGATTTGCACACGGTGGATGGCGGGTTGGTGCTTGACGGGTTTGCGGGCACGACGGTTGAGTCGGAAAGCATCCGCAACATCGCTTCGACCTTTATCGGGGCGAATGAGAAAATGGTGAACATGATCAAGACTGGCGGCAGCGACCAAGTCATGCTGAAGGTGAAGATCGTGGAAATGGCGCGCAACGATTTGAAGCGTTTGGGCGCGAATTTGCAGCAGGTGACGAGCAATGGCCAGTTCGGGCTGCAGGTGCTGCAGGGCAATGATATTTTGTTCCATACGGCGGACCCGACGATTAATGCCTATAGTAAATTCGATAGTGTGCTGTCGCGTGCGGCGAGTGCGCCTTCAAACGTGCTGTTGCGCTACAAGGACCTTGCGGGGCTGGTGGACGCGCTGGAAGTGCAGGGGCTGGCAACCGTATTGGCTGAGCCTAGCCTGACTACCACGTCGGGCCAGCAGGCAAGCTTCCTCGCGGGCGGGCAGTTCCCCATTCCGCTGGCGGGGCAGAACAACACGATTACTATTGAGTATAAGCCGTTTGGCGTGTCGCTCAACTTTACGCCTGTGGTGCTGGGTAAGGACCGTATCAGCATGACGGTGGCGCCTGAGGTAAGTACGCTCAATTTCAGCAACCCGATTCAGGTTTCTAACATTACGTATCCGATTCTGGATACGCGCAAGGCATCGGCGGTGGTTGAGCTGGGTAGCGGCGACAGCTTCATGCTTGCGGGGCTGATGCAGCACACGACCAGCGACAATATCAACAAATTCCCTGGGCTTGGCGATTTGCCGGTGCTAGGCGCGCTGTTCCGCTCCACGCAGTTCCAGAATAATGAAAGCGAACTGGTGATTATCGTGACGCCATACATCGTGCATCCGGTATCGAACAAGAAATTGCAGACGCCGACGGATGGCTTTACGGCGCCTACGGATTTTGAACGCACCATGATGGGCAATCTTTATAAAGAGCAGCCGATGACGGACGAAGACAAAAAAATCCCCCCCATGCCGAAGCTGCATGGCGAGGGTGGCTTTATTACGGAGTAACACATGCGCGCACTTTTTTCTGCATTGCTGGTTCTGGGTCTTTCGGGCTGTATGCCGGAAATGGACATGCAGGGCGTGGACCCGCGCGATTATTATGCGGCGCACCCGATTGCCAATAAGGTTGCCATGCAGACGGAATCGCACATGGTGACGTTTGCGCCGAACGCGCCGAAGATCGCCACCTCGGAAGCAGCGCGCCTGCGCGATGAGGTTTTTGACCGCTCGCTGCTGTCGCTGCAAAGCGTGCAGATTCAGCTTGCGCCGGGCGACATGAACAATGCGCCGCGCCGCGCGTCGCTGGTGAAGATGCTTAAATATATGGGCTATAGCGGCCATGACGTGCGCTTTGAGCCTTCGGACCTTGTGGTGCGCGACCAGGCGCTGCTCAGCATGACCTTTGCTACCGTGGTTTCGCCCGATTGCCCGGACTGGCGCAAATCGTCTTCCAATAATTTCAGCAATTCCACGAGCGCCAATATGGGCTGCGCAACGGAAGTGAACCTTGGCCAGATGGTTGCCGACCCGCGTGATCTGATGCGCGGCACGGGCGAACTTCCCCCGGTTTCTTCGCAGCGCGGCGACACGGTGATCCGCCAATACCGCACCGGCGGCGAAGCCGCGGCAACCTCAAGCGCGGGCGGCGCACCTGCGGCAGCCGCCTCGACCGATACGACCAGTGCAGCACCCACCACCGTACCGCAATAAGGAGCGCGGCGATGACAAGGAATGGCCATGACTGCTGATAAAATTACCTCTGATGTGCCATTCATGGCATTTGTTTCGGATGCTGCCGACCTTGCCACACTTAAAGATTTTGCCAACCAGCATGGCTGGTCGCAGGCGGACATCAACCAGGGCGATATCCGCACCGCCACCGATTTCCTGAAAAACCAGTCTTCGCCGATGCTGCTTATGGTGGAGGTTCCTTCGGCCAACGAAGCGCCGGGGCTTTTGGACAAGCTTGCCGATGTGTGCGGCCCGGACACGAAAGTGATCGTGGTGGGCACGGTGAATGAGTATAGTTTTTACTGCTGGCTTACCGATATCGGTATTTCCAGCTATTTGCTGCGCCCGCTTACAGGGCAGGCGCTGGAAGGCGCGTACGCCAAGTCGCAGGCCAAACCCATGGGTGAACACAAGCAGGAACGCGCGCCGGGCAAACTTATTTCCGTGCTGGGAACGCGTGGCGGGGTGGGGGCAACGACCATTGCGCTGAATCTTGCGGGCATTCTTGCCGATCATGCGCCGAACAAACAAATCGCGCTGGTGGATGTGGACCCGCATGGCGGCAGCATTGCGCTTTCGCTCGATCTGGACCCTAGCCGCGGCATGCGCGAGGCGCTGGAAAAACCGGAACGCATTGACGCATTGTTTATCGAGCGTGTGGTGAGCAAGCCGCTTAAAAATCTTTCGGTGCTTAGCTCCGAGGAAGCGCTGGCGGAGCATATTGTGGTGCATGAGGCGGCGCTGGAAGTGCTGATGAAGGAGCTGCGCGCGAAATTTGATTACATCGTTCTTGATTTGCCGCGCCATCTGGATGCATTTCACCGCGCGTGTTTGCAGCACTCCGAACAAGTGGTGCTGGTGAGCGAGTTGTCGCTTGTTTCCTTGCGCGATGGGTTGCGCATTACGGATTTGATGCGCGAAAACCTGAAGCTGAAAGCGCCGCTGATTGTGGCGAACCGCTCCGGGCTTGCAGGAAAAATTGAGATGCAGGTAGGCGATTACGAAAAGGGTGTGAACGCGAAGGTTGCGGTGAAGGTGCCTTTTGCGCCGGACGTGTTTATGCCCATCAGCAACGATATTCCCTCGGTGAAAAAGAAAACCCATGCTGCCATTAAGCCGCTGGTGGTGCTGGCTGAGACAATTGCGCCGGAGTTGAAGCCCAAGGGAGCAGGCGCCAAGAAGACGAATTTCTTTAAGAAATAAAGCAGAAACGGCACAATATGTTTGGTAGACGCGGTACAGAATCAGCCTCGCCGGAAGCAGCGCCCATAGCGCCCGCTATCTCCGGTGCTGAAGCTGCGTCCGCGCCGGAGCTTGTGGTTGCCAAGCCTGAAGATTTGAAGGTAGCTGCAAAGGCCGACGCGCATGCGCACGGCGAAAGCGGCGAAGCGCTGCTGATGGACCCCGATTCCAAACCGCAAGTGGTGCAGGCTATTGCTGTTGGCAGCGACCTGGCTGCGACCAAAGACCGCATTTATAACCTGCTGATGGAGCAGATTGACGTGACTACGTCTTCACGCCTGCCGCGTGAGGAGTTGAAGCGCCAGATTATCGAGATCATCGGCGAAATCGTGATTGAGCAGCGCCTGCCGCTGACCATGGCGGAGCAGCAGACGCTTGCGAACCAGATTGTGGACGACATGCTTGGCTTTGGGCCGCTGGAGCCGCTGCTGCGCGATGACCTTATCACCGATATTATGGTGAACGGGCCGTATCAGGTTTATATCGAGCGCAAGGGCAAGCTTATTCTTTCGGATGTGAAGTTCCGCGATAACGAGCATGTGATGGCGATTGCCACGCGCATTGTGACCGGGGTGGGGCGGCGCGTGGATGAATCCAGCCCGATTTGCGATGCGCGCCTGCCGGATGGCAGCCGCGTGAACGTCATTGCGCAGCCTTGCGCTATTCGCGGCACATCCATTTCCATTCGTAAGTTTTCGCAGAAGAAGATTACGCTCGATACGATGATCGGGACCAAGAGCATCAACGACGCGCTGTGCAAGGTGCTGAAAATTTGTGGGGCGATTCGCCTGAATATTGTTATTTCCGGCGGTACGGGTTCGGGGAAGACGACCATGCTGAATGCCGTTTCGCGCATGATTAGCCAAGGGGAACGTATTGTGACGATTGAGGATGCGGCGGAACTACAGCTGCAGCAGCCGCACGTGGTTCCGCTGGAAACGCGCCATGCGAATCTTGAAGGCGACGGCGAAATTACCATGCGTGACCTGGTGAAGAACGCGCTGCGTATGCGCCCCGACCGCATTATCCTTGGCGAAGTACGTGGCCCGGAAGCGTTTGACTTGTTGCAGGCGATGAATACGGGCCATGACGGCTCCATGGGCACGCTGCACGCTAACACGCCACGCGAAGCGCTTACGCGTTTGGAAAATATGATCGGCATGGCGGGTATTAATTTGCCCAGCAAGGCGGTGCGCACGCAGATTGCCAGCGCGGTGAACCTGATCATTCAGGTGAGCCGCATGCGCGACGGGGTGCGCCGGGTGACGCATGTGACCGAAGTGGTGGGTATGGAAGGCGACGTGATCGTGACGCAGGATTTGTTCACGTATGAATTTGAGGGCGAAGACGAAAACGGCAAGCTGGTGGGGCGGTTCAAATCCAGCGGCATCAGGCCCTATTGTTCGCCGCAGGCCTCGTATTTCGGGTTGGAGAAGGCGCTCATCGAGGCGATGATGTCGGGCGGGGAATAGTATGGGTATCAGCGCGTTTTCCATCGCAGGGCTGATCGTGGTGTTCCTGATTATCGGCATTGTGCTGGGCGGGGACTCGGAGCGCAAGCGCACACTGAAGCGCATTGAACGCATTAAAAAACGTAAGCCCGCATCGCCTTTGACCGCCGATTTGTCGCTTCGCCGCAAGCAGGTGGAAAGCAAGGGCATTACCTATTGGCTGGCGAAGCCGTTGCCGGATTTCAAGCGCCTGGGCGAGCAGATGCGGCGGGCGGGCATTACGGTAAGCCCTAAGCAATTTGTGATGCGCAAGCTGATCCGTTTTGCGCTGATTGTGTTTTTCCTGTCGTTTATCCTGAAAAAGAAACTCATCATGGGGGTGCTGGCGGGAGCGGTTTTTTCGTTCTGGTTGCCGCTGAAATTGCTGAAGCGCAAAATCACGAAACAATCCAAGGCATTTTTGCGCGTGTTCCCGGATGCTATTGATCTTATCGTGCGCGGGCTTCGCTCAGGTTTGCCTGTGTCGGAGTCTTTGGTGCTGGTGTCTACGGAAGTGCCGGAGCCGGTGGGGGGCGTGTTTAAGAATATTTCCAATAAAATGAAGTTGGGCGTGACGCTGGAGAAAGCGTTGCAGGAGACGGCGCTGGAGCTGAACATGACGGAGTTCAACTTCTTTACCACCTGTATTGTGCTGCAGCGTGAAACGGGGGGAAATTTATCTGAAATCCTGAATAATCTTTCGGAAGTGCTGCGCAGCCGCTTTATCATGCGCATGAAAATCAAGGCCATGTCGTCGGAGGCGCGGGCTTCGTCGTATATTATTGGCGCGTTGCCGTTTGTGGTGCTTTTGGCGGTGAGTTTGCTTACGCCGGATTACATGCTGCCGCTGTATGAAGATTACCGGGGTAATATTTGCGCGTTTGTGGCTATCGGTATGATGACTTCCGGTATGTGGGTGATGAACCGCATGACCAATTTTGAGATTTAGTATGCTTAATGGCCAACCACTTTCATTACATGCCATTTTACCTCGCGGGGTGAGCGAGAACGAATTCTATATGGGTTTGACGGCGCTTGTCATGCTTGCGGTGTTTGGCACGTATGCCGGGTTTAAGCGCGGCAACCCCATGACGGCCAAGATCAAGGCCATTCAGGAGCGGCGCAAGTTTTTGCAGGCCGACAGCATGGCGCCGAAAAAACGCAAGAAGCCGGAAGCGTCGGTGAATTTTATGCGTGCGGTGGTCATGCGGTTGCAGCTCATTAAAAAGAGCCAGACGGCCCATATGGAGGCGAAGCTGATCGAGGCAGGGTTCCGCTCGAAGGATGCGATTTATGTGGTGACGTTCTTCAACCTGATCTTGCCGATTGTGCTGGGCGGGCTGGGACTTTTGATGATGAATTACACGCTTGGGCATGTGTCGCCCAAATGGAAGCCGATGAATTATATCTGGCCGGTGCTGGGCATTTACATGGGCATGAAGCTGCCGGGCATGTATGTGGGCAAGGTGAGGAAGAAGCGCTACAAGGCGATCCAGCGCTCGCTGCCAGACGTGCTGGATTTGATGACCATTTGCGCTGAAGCTGGCCTGAGCCTGGCTGCGATGCTGGACCGGGTGTCGCGGGAGTTGGCGATTTCGTATCCGGAAATTGCACAGGAAATTTCGATGACTTCAATTGAAATCGGGTTTTTGCCGGATAGGAACAAGGCGCTTTCAAACCTTGCGGAACGCTGCTCGCTGCCGGAGGTGCGCGGTATTGTGAGCGTGCTGATTCAGACGGAAAAATACGGCACGCCCATTGCCCAGGCTTTGCGCGTGCTTTCGGCGGAGTTCCGCACAGCGCGCATGTTGCGCGCAGAGCAGAAGGCTTCGCAGCTTCCGGCGCTGATGACGATTCCGATGATCCTGTTTATTTTACCCACGCTGTTCATCGTGATTATTGCGCCCGCAGCGGTGAAGCTAATGGATACTATCGCCGCTAACAAAACCTAATATTATTGACCGGGGAAGTCGTGCGGCTCGCTGCTGCGGGTGTTGTTGAGCTGTGTGCCGCGCGGGGTTTCGGGCACTATGGGCGCTGCTTCTTCCGCGGGTGCGGTGGCTTCTTCGGCGGGTTCTTCCACCGGCTTTGCTTTTGCTTTGGATTTTTTGTGGTGAATGGGTTTTGCTTCAGGTTTCGCTTCAGGCTCAGAAGCCGGGGCCGGGAGAGGTTCGGCGGCGGGTTGTTCGGCTTCGGCCTTTTTGTGGCCGGGGTAATCGGCGGCGTCGCTGCTGCTATTGTTTAGCTGGGTGCCGCGCGGCGTTTCGGGCACGACGGGTGGAGTTTCCACGACGGGAGTTTCGGCTACGGGAGTTTCGGCTACGGGTGCGGGAGCTTCTTCCGCTACAGGCTCCACTACGGGTGCAGGGGTGGGAGCTTCTTCCGCTACAGGTGCGGGGGCTTCTGCGGGCTTTGCTTTGGCTTTAGGTTTTGGGGCGGGCTTTTCTTCGTTGGTGATGGCTTTCATTTGCGAAGAGGTTTCGGTGAAGCCGATGCCGGTGCTTTTGTTGTTCTTGCCCTTTTTATGCTGTTGCAAATATTTTTGGTAGAAGCGGAGATTTTCCTGCGCTTCTTCGGCGGGAAGATCCTTGAGGTTTATTTCCAGCGCTTTTTTGCTGTCGCCTTTGATGCCGTAAGCGAGTGCCAGATTCTGGCGCACGGTTTGGTTGCTGGCGTTTTCGGCGTGGAGTTTTTCTAAGATCTCGATGGCCTTGGCGGGTTCATTATTTAAAATCAGCGACATGGCGAGGTTGTTGCGGATGGTAACGGAATCCGGCGAGAGGGCGAGGGCCTCTTTATATATATCCTGCGCGGCAAGGTGGTTTCCGCCTTTGTCGAAGGCGACGCCCTTGGCGCTCAGTGCAAGCGGGTTTTGTGGTTGCAGGGCGATGAGCTGGTCGAAGGTGGCGACGGCGTCTTCGGTTTTGCCCGCATCCATCAGGGCGTAACCCAGTTGGGTGAGGAGGGCGGTGTTGCCGGGGTATTTATTATAAAGCTGGGCCATGAGCTGGGCGGCGTCGTCGGCATGGCCGAGTTTGCGCTCGGCGATGGAGAGTTCGATGGCGGCGTCAACCGCGTCGGGGTCTTTGGCGACGATTTTGCCCCATGCGTCGGCGGCGGCCTGGGTGTTGCCGCTTTGCTTGAGTTCTTCGGCGGCTTTGTATTCGGGGGTGTCTTTGTGCATGTTGCCATTGGCAGCGCAGGCGCTGAGCATGGTGGAAAGCAGCAGGGCGGGAAGCAGGCGCTTAGGCAACATAAAAGCAGCTCACATGTGAGGTTTAAGCACCGCCCCCAAAGGGGCGGCGCGTGGGAAGGATGTTACTGGCTAATTCGCAAATTCGCAAGCGAGTCGCCGATCTGGCGGAAAATGGTCTGCAGCTCGTTGGTGGTGGGCGAGAGGAAGTAATAGTCCGGGCTGGTGGCGCACGAGCGCAAAATGCTTTGCCCGGTGGCACTCACCGCACTACCCAGCGCGATGGTGTAGATGATGATGCCATTTTGCTTCATGCTGGTGCAGATCTGGGTGGTGCGGGTGTTGAGCCGCGATTCGCCCGTGGTGCAGGTGGAGCCGGTGCAGGGGGTGGTGCCAAGCTGGCCGCCTGCGTTGGGGTAGCCGTATGCAGAATAGACATTGTACGAAATGTCGTTGTCGCCGTCGGTCATGACGATTGCGACTTTGTACATCAGGGCGGAGTTGTAATCCAGCGGCAGCGCGCCAGCGTCCATTTCGCCGCCCCAGAGGCCGCGCCAGCGGGGCGAGAGCATGCGCCAGCCCCAGGCCATGCCGGTGGTAAGCTCGGTGCCGCCCACGGCCTGCATGGAGTTGATGGCGGTGATGACGGTGCTTTTTTCCGCGACCATGGGGGTCAGGGTTTGCGGGCAGTAAAGGTTGGGGCCACGGCTGGACGTGTCGAGCGGGTTTTTGTAGCCGAAATGCGTGCCGCCGGTGGTGCAGTTGCCGTGGCTGTTGTCGGTGTCGTTGCCGTACCATGCGTCGCTCGAAGTATCGCACGGGTAGAAGTATTTATTGAACAGTTCGACGGATGGCGGATCGTCCGTTACGTCGCGGTTGGTGGCGCCACGGGCTTCGACGCAGCCGTTCCAGCCGCTGCCGGTGCCTGTGCCGAAATTATTTGTGCCGGCATTCACCCATGTGGTTTTGGTGGTGCCGATATTGACGGTTTGCGAGAAGGGCACAAGGCCGACCCAAAGGTTGGGCACGGTGTTGTTGTTTGTGCCGTACAGCACATCGAGCAAGGTGGCGGAGGCGGTTTTCGCCGCTTGCAGCTTGGTAACGCTGCCGCCTGCGGATGAGGCCATGGACCCGGTGTTGTCAATGATCATTACCAGCTCCATGCCCTTGGACTGGCGCAGCACTTGCGAGGTGGCGGAGACTGCTACCGAGCTGATGCCGAGCACGCGCATAAAGGTTGTGTTCACGGTTCCGGTGGCAGCGAGGTTGATGACGCTGTTGTCGCCGTTGGGGGTGGCGGTGAGGGAGGTGATGGTGGTGCCCAGATAGCCGGGGGTGAAATTGGCGTAGAAATATTTGGTGGTTTCGGTGTCAATGTTGGTGGTGCTGATGGAGGCGCCAACAGCAAGGCCGGTTGCGTCCAGCGCGTTTTGCATGCGCGATTGCACGATCTGCACGCGGCCCATGTCAACGGCGCTGCCGGTTGCGGCCACCAGCATCATAATGCCGAGGCCGAGGAGGGGAAGGGCGGAGCCGCGCTCGTCACGCGTAAAGCGCAAGGAGGCAGCAAGCAAGTGGCGCAGGTTTATCATAACCAGGCTCCTTTCTGAAGCTGCCAGAAAGCGGGCAGCGCGCTTAATGTGGACAGGTCGCCGAGGCGGGGCTTGAACACGCCGACCTTGTACAGGCTGGTGGTGCCGATGATGCCGTTGGTGGCGATGATGGGCTGGAAGTTATAAAAAATTTCGGTGACGATGATGTTGTCCTTGTCGAAAAGCGTCATGCTGTTGGGCAGCACTGCGGCAGTGCCGGTGGTGCCGATCTGGCTGTTTTGCGCCCATGTGCCGCCGCCCTTATACTGCCAGTTGACGCGCGGTGGGTTGCTTACCGTGTAGGCGCCGGTTTGTTTAACTGAGGTGATGATGACGTAGCCGTTGCTGCTGAAGGTGTAAGGCAGCATGACTTGTTGCGCGGCGTTGATGATGTTGTTCAGGTCGGTGGTGCTGATGGTGCTGCCTTGCGAAACCACGTCGGCGATGGTTACGGCAACTTTTTCGACCTTCTGGGTGATGAGGATGTAGCGGGTCATTTCGATGGCGCCCATGAGCAGCGCAATCAGGAACGGGAGGGTGATTGCGAATTCGAGATACGCGACGCCGTCTTCGCTTTTGCGAAACTTGCGGAAGCTATGTGTGATGATGTTTTTCATATTAACGCGTGATGCTGGTGCCGAAGGGTTCATTGCGCACAACGCTGCGCACGGTGATGGTGTAGATGCTGCCAAGCAACGGCACCATGAGGGGCGACATGATGGGCCATGGGTAGCTGACCGAATAGACCACGACATCGCCTTGGCTTCCGAGGCCTGCCGCACCCATGTCGGAGTCCCATGTGCCGTTGCCGTTGATGTCGTTGTAGTTCACGCCGGCAACTCCGGGGCAGGGCGGGGTTGTGGGCGAAATGCAGGGTTCAGGCTTGCCCACGCTTGCGAAGTCGGTATAGACCTTGGAGGTGACGGTGATTTTGCTGGCGTCGAGCAGCCCGGCGGTCCGGTTTGCGACCGAGGCAATGATGCTTTGCTGGCGCGTGAGGCCTGCGGTGTTGTACCCGGTTTTGCCCATGCGCGAGGTGGAGTTGGTGGCGCTTTCCATGACGGTGGTGGTGAACATGATCATGGCGAATTCGATGATGCCGGTGACGATGAGCAGGAACACGGGCGCGATCATGGCGAATTCCAGCGCGGTGACGCCGTCTTGCGCGCGCGCGAAGCCGCTATGTCTGGCGGGCTCGACGCGTAAGGCATTCAGGAACTTTATTATGTTGCCAGCAGGCATGACGGGTCGGCCCATGGTTTATGAGATGGTTCAGTTTAGCATATAAGATATTAAACAGGGGTAAATTGTACGCGGCAGTTAATTGATAATTATGGTGATTTCGGATCAATTACACATTGCCTTTCGTGTGCATTTGATACAAATTGGTCGCTTAACCGTCCCGGCATATTCGACGAAAAACATGAGCGCACGCCCCTTTACCCTGCTTGGCAGGCTTGCTGAGATTAACTGGTTTATCATCATTATCATGAGCACCATTGCCGTGATCGGCTTTGCCATGATGATTTCGGCAGGCGGCGGCGACTTTCACCCGTGGGCCTCGCAGCAGATCAGCCGCTTTTTACTGGCGTTTTTCATCATGCTTATCCTTGCCATGATCCCCATGCGCATGCTGATGGATTATGCGTATATCCTGTATTTCCTGTGCCTGCTGGTGCTGATCGGGGTGGATATTACCGGGCATATCGGCATGGGCGCGAAGCGGTGGCTGGCGGTGGGCGGGCTTAACCTGCAGCCGTCGGAGTTTATGAAGCTTACGGTTATCCTTGTGCTGGCGCGGTATTTCCACCAGCTGCACCCGGAAGATATCCAGCGGTTTCCATTCCTGATTCCGCCGCTGATTTTAATTGCCATGCCGGCGGTGCTGATTTTGCGGCAGCCGAATCTGGGCACAACCATCATCATGGCGTCGGTGGGCATGATCATGTGTTTCCTTGCGGGGGTGAAATGGCGCTACTTTATCGGGGCGGCGGCGGGGGTGGTGTCGGCTACGCCCGTGATCTGGCATTTTATGCATGACTACCAGAAGCGGCGGGTGCTTACGTTTTTGAATCCCGACCAGGACCCGCTGGGGGCGGGGTATAATATTTTGCAATCCATGATTGCGATTGGTTCGGGCGGGTTGTTTGGCAAGGGGTACATGCACGGCACGCAAAACCAGCTCAACTTTTTGCCGGAAAAACATACCGACTTTATCTTCACTATGCTTGCTGAAGAATTCGGGTTTATGGGGTGCATGATTGTGCTGATGCTGTTTTTCATCCTGCTGAGTTCGGGCATGATGGTGTGCCTGCGGTCGCGCAGCACCTTTGGGGCGATGATGGCGGCGGGGGTTACGGCGCTTATTTTCATGCATATCCTGATCAACTGCTCGATGGTGATGGGGATGATGCCGGTGGTGGGGGTTCCGCTGCCGCTGATGAGTTATGGCGGTTCGATCATGGTTTCCACCGTGCTGGCGGTGGGGCTGATGCTCAACGCCTACACGCACCGCGACAGCCTGCCGCTGCGCATGACGCCCAAGCTTTAGTATTAAAGTTAATAAACAGAGATTTATGCCTTAAGGCTTGTGTGAGGGGATAATTCCCATTATGATTATACTCATTAGTGTAATCAATTAAGGCCGCGACCCGTTTTTACCCGCGGCAAAAAAGTGAATTTATGTTGCAAACTTCGCAGGATACCCGCGCTTCGGGTATGAATGTGGACGAGCATGACGAAGAAGGCATCTTTGCGGCGCTTGATTTGGGCACCAATAATTGCCGCCTTCTTGTGGCATCCGTCAACCAGCAGGCACAGGCTGGGGCGCCGGTCGTTCCCGGCACACCGCCCGCGCCTATGATCCGTGTGTTCGACAGTTTTTCGCGCGTGGTTCGCCTTGGCGAGGGTGTGAGCGCCACGGGCATGCTTTCGGCCGACGCCATGGAGCGCACCATGCAGGCGCTTAAGGCCTGCCAGAAAAAACTCAGCAAATACCGTATTGATAATTCGCGCTTTGTGGCCACGGAAGCTTGCCGCAGGGCAGCGAATGGCCGCGAGTTTTTAGACAAGGTGCAGGAAGAAACCGGGCTGGAAATTGATATTATTTCCAGCGAAGAGGAGGCGCGGCTGGCGTTTCTGGGTTGTTCGTCGCTGCTTACAAAGGCGACGCAGCGGGCCATTGTGTTTGATATTGGCGGCGGCAGTACGGAGCTGATGTGGGTGGATGTTGAGCGCTTGCGCCAAGACCCCGCGGCGCACCCGATTCTGGACTGGCTTTCCATCGGGTTTGGGGTGATGAACCTGGCCGATAAATTTGGCGGTTCGGATTTTGCCGAGATGGCGTTTGAGGATATGGTGCGTTTCCTGCAAGAGCGTTTGCGCGTGTTTGATGAGAAAAATAAAATCAGCGAAACGATTGGCGATACGGCGGTGCAGTTGCTTTCGACCTCAGGGACGGTGACGACGCTTGCGGCCATTCACCTTGATTTGCCGCGCTATGACCGTTCGCGCATTGACGGGATTACGCTTAAGATCAGCGATATTCGCGCAACGGTGCAGCGCTTGCTGGCCATGCGTCCTTCGGGGCGGTTCAACCACCCGTGCATCGGGCCGGACCGGGCGGATTTTATTATTTCGGGCTGCGCCATTTTTGAGGCGATCAGCAGCATGTGGCCGGCGGGCACTATCACCATTGCCGACCGGGGGGTGCGCGAAGGCATCATTCTCTCACTGCTTAAAAACGCGTGAGATAGGTATGGCAAAAACCCCCTCATCTGGTAACCGCGAGCTTAAGAAACGTGTTAAAACGGCTAGGGGACGCACCATTTCTTCGGTGCGCTGGCTACAGCGCCAGATCAACGACCCATACGTGGTGCGCGCCAAGCGTGAAGGATACCGCAGCCGCGCGGCGTTTAAAATTCTAGAGCTGGATGACCGTTTCGGCTGGTTCAAACCGGGCAAGACGGTGCTGGACCTGGGCGCGGCGCCGGGTGGCTGGACGCAAGTGGCAGCACAGCGCTGCAAGTCCCAACCCGGAAAGCCGAGCGTGATCGGGGTGGATATCCTGCCGATGGACCCGATGGCGGAAGCGACCCTTTTGCAGCTCGATTTCCTTGATGATTCTGCGCCGGACGAGATCCGTAAATATATTCCTGAGGGCGTGGACATCGTGCTTTCGGACATGGCGCCGAACACGACGGGGCATGCGGCCACCGACCATTTGCGCATTATGGCGCTGCTGGAACTGGCGTTTCCGTTTGCGTGCGAAGTGCTGAAACCGGGCGGCGTGTTTGTGGCCAAGGTGTTTCAGGGCGGCACGGAAAACGAGCTGCTAAAACTGATGAAGAAGAATTTCAAAGTGGTGAAGCACGCCAAGCCCAAGGCGAGCCGCCAGGATTCGTCGGAGATTTACGTGATTGCTACAGGCTTCCATAAATCGGTGGTGGGGGCGGACGAATAGTGCGCTGGCTGC
>JAYULW010000002.1:0-2653 GCA_043763155.1 Alphaproteobacteria bacterium
ACTGGGGCTTCTCCGGCCCGATGCTGCGCGGCTCCGGCATCGCGTGGGATTTACGCAAGTCGCAACCGTACGAAATTTACGACCAGCTCGATTTCGACATCGCCATCGGCAAAAACGGCGATTGCTGGGACCGCTATCTGGTGCGCATGGAAGAAATGCGCCAGTCGCTTCGCATCATCATGCAGTGCGTCGAAAAAATGCCCAAAGGCCCGGTCGTCACCTCCGACCCCACCATCGCCCCGCCCAAGCGCAGCAACATGAAACAATCCATGGAAGCGCTCATCAACCACTTCAAGCTCTACACCGAAGGCTACCACGTGCCCGCCGGTGAAGCGTATGTCGCGGTGGAAGCGCCCAAGGGCGAGTTCGGCGTGTATCTTATCGCCGACGGAACCAACAAGCCCTACCGCTGCCGCATCCACGCGCCGGGCTTCGCCCATCTGCAAGCGCTCGACTTCATGACCAAAGGCCACATGCTCGCCGACGTGGTGACCGTGATCGGCACGATGGATATTGTTTTTGGAGAAATTGACCGATGATCAAAAAGGCACAGCTTCTTCTCGCTCTTGTACTCTGCGCAACCTTCGCCCAGCCCGCTATGGCTGCGCTCGGCAGCCGCAAAGACAAAGACGACAAGCCAGCCGCCAAACCGATCAAGCCCGTAACGCCCGCTAAAGAAACCGCGGTTTTGCCCACAATCACCAAAACCACGACAGTGGACCCCAACGCGTTCCCGACGCTTCCGCCGTCGCGTCCCTGCACCGAAAAAGATCTCTCAGGCCTTTTCCGCCTGAGCAATGTGTATGAAGACCCGCAAGCCACCGAAACCACCACCTACCGCGCGTCGCCCAACCAGTATATCCAGTTCCGCAAGGACAACGTGTTCAGCCGCGTGAACATGGACTCGGAAAACTATTCGCCCAAGGCCATCATCCGCCAACTGCGCGAACATTCCACCGGCCTGATGCAATATATCATCCAGGATAACGGATTCATCTACTTCTACCAAAACAGCGTAGCTGTAGATGTTCAGGCCTGCTTCATCGTGGCCAACGACAAAACGCCCTTCAAAACCGGTCAGCTGCTGATGATGCCGCCCAAGGGCCAGATTCAGGGCAAGCTCGCCAAAGTCTACGACCCCATGCGCCCCGGCCAGAAACCCGACGACAACAATGCACGCGGCCAGACCGCCAAGGGCAAAGCCAAACCGAAACCCAAGAAATAACGAACAACCAAGCGATATATGACCGGAAAA
The DNA here is from genome assembly GCA_043763155.1 of Alphaproteobacteria bacterium. Lineage (GTDB taxonomy): Bacteria > Pseudomonadota > Alphaproteobacteria > Rickettsiales > SXRF01 > JANYBV01. Next base: position 1,256 of record JAYULW010000002.1, read on the forward strand.
ATACACATCACCGACACCCAGCAAGCGTCCTTCGCGTTCAATGCCGCGAATTTCGCGAAGGCGGAAGCCATCATCGGCAAATACCCGGCGGGCCGCCAGCAAAGCGCCGTCATGCCGCTGCTCATGCTCGCCCAGCGCCAGAACGCAAACTGGCTCACCAAACCCGCCATGGACTATATCGCCTCCATGCTCGCCATGCCCCCGGTGCGCGTATACGAAGTCGCCAGTTTTTATACCATGTATAACCTCGCCCCCGTTGGCCGCCACATGATCGAAATCTGCACCACCACCCCGTGCTGGCTGCGCGGCTCCGACGCCATCGTCTCGGCCTGCGAAAACCATCTGGGCGTGCGCATCGGCGAAACCACAGCCGACGGCCAGTTCACCCTGAAAGAAGCCGAATGCCTGGGCGCGTGCGTGAACGCCCCCATGTGTCAGGTCGGCGACCATTTCTACGAAGATTTATCGCCCGAAAGCGTGATCGCCCTGATCGAAACGCTGGCTGCGGGCCAAGCCCCCAAGCCCGGCCCGCAAAATGGCCGTCACAGCTCCGAGCCGCTAGGCGGCGCAACCACTTTGAAGCAGGTGGGCTGATTATGTTGAAAGACCAGGACCGCATTTTCACCAACCTCTACGGCCTGCACGACTGGACGCTCAAAGGCGCCCGCTCGCGTGGCGACTGGGACAACACCAAAGCAATCCTCGATAAAGGCCCCGAAGCCATCATCGAAGACGTGAAAGCCTCCGGCCTTCGCGGCCGTGGCGGCGCGGGCTTCCCCACGGGTGTCAAATGGTCCTTCATGCCCAAAAAATCCGACGGCCGCCCAAGCTACCTCGTGGTGAATGCCGACGAAGGCGAACCCGGCACCTGCAAAGACCGCGACATGATGCGCCACGACCCGCACAAGCTGGTCGAAGGCTGCCTCATCGCCTGCTTCGCCATGCGCGCTGTCGCCGCATACATTTACATTCGCGGCGAGTTCAACCAGGAAGCCGACAACCTCGAATACGCAATCAACGAAGCGTACGCAGCGGGCCTCATCGGCAAAAACGCCTGCGGCTCTGGCTATGACTGCGATATTTACGTACATCGTGGCGCTGGGGCCTATATCTGCGGCGAAGAAACCGCCCTCATCGAATCCCTCGAAGGCAAAAAAGGCCAGCCGCGCCTGAAGCCGCCTTTCCCGGCCGCCATGGGCGTGTGGGGCTGCCCCACCACGGTGAATAATGTTGAGTCCATCGCCGTCGTTCCCACCATCCTGCGCCGCTCGCCAGCGTGGTTTGCCGGCATCGGCCGTCCGAACAATGTGGGCACCAAGGTCTATTGCATCTCCGGCCACGTAAACAACCCCTGCAACGTCGAAGAGGAAATGGGCATTCCGCTCCGGGAACTCATCG
>JAYULW010000003.1:0-5548 GCA_043763155.1 Alphaproteobacteria bacterium
CACGCCCAAACGCCTTGAGCTGCTTTCGCACCTCCCTCAGGCGACATTGCGCATCATCTCCGACAACCCGCAATACACGATCTACGAAAAATCGGTAGACGACACCCGCATCATGGGTCGCGTCGCCTGGTTCGCCAGGGCCATGTGATCCATCTTGTCGTCCTTACCTAACATCCGGCGGTAAAGCGTCGAGCGCCCAATCCCCAGACTCGCCGCCGCCTTCGTCATGCTGCCTGAATAATGCGTCAGCGCATAGCGGATGGCTTCATCTTCAATCGAGCGCAATTTTTTGATTTTTCCTTGCGCATCCACCAGCGACGGCATATCGCCCGGAACACCCTGCAGCTGCACCGCGTAATGCACCGGCTCCATCTGCTGCACCAGCCGCAATGTGCCCGCGTCAATTTCCTCCTGGTTGCAAAGCATGCTGCACCGCCACACCAGGTTGGAAAGCTGCGCAACATTGCCCGGCCATTCCGCGTTCGCCAGCATCCTGAGCGCATCTTCGCTGAATGAGCTGATGAACTTGTTGTTCCGCGCCGTATGCCCCGCAAGAAAATGCTGCGTAAGCAGCGCAATATCTTCCCGCCGCTCGTTCAAACTCGGCATCGGAATATACACCTGCCGCAAAAACCGGTATAGCCCATGATGAAACGTCCCCTTACGGATCAGCGGCTCCAGCGGCATGGCATTGGCGCAAATCAGCCTGAACCCCTGCCCACCGTCTTCCGCCTTCTGCAACATATCCAGCACGCTCTGCTGCAACGTTTGCGAAAGCCGCCCCACCTCGCGCATGTAAAGCGTCCCCGCCCCTGCCTGCGCAATTTTATCGCGGCAATACGCCTCAACCTTTTGCTCCGGCAAATTCTCGCAATCGAGCATAATAAACGGCGCACTCGCCGTGCTGTGCCCATGAATCGCCCGCGCCAGCAGCGTCTTGCCCGACCCCGCCTCGCCCTCGATCAGCGCATGCTTGCGCGAAGCCGCCACATGCTCCCCCATGGAAACGACGTGCCTGAGCGGTGCCGAATACCCGATAATATCTTCAAAGCGCACCACGCCTTCAGCTTGGCGTTCCAGCCGCGCAATCAGCGCGCTCATCCGCTGGATTTTCAGCACCGTCTGAATACTGTGTAAAAACCTGTCCAGCTCAATCGGCTTGCAAATCACTTCGCTCACCCCAAGGTTAAACAGTGCCTGCCGCGTTGCATCATCGCCGAATGCCGCCATCGCAATCAGCGGAATATGCGGCTTGCTCGCGCGAATTTCTTGCAATAGCTGCATCTGCGCTGCGGTAAAATGCTTGAAATCCACAATGATCAAAGAAGGCACCGCCTTCCCTGCCCCAAAGATCGCGCTCACCCCCGCAAAGTCATGGTCAGCCGGAATGCTGGTATAGGTTAGCGGGTAAAGTACCGAAGATTCGATGCTGCGTAATTGTGACTGCACATCTTCTAATACAAGCAAACTGTCTAACATAGCGTCCCTCTGTTGGATAAAAGCAACCTATAATAGGTATATTCTAAAAGAATAATCAACCACAACTTTACACTCCGCCAATGCAAAAAACGCCTCCGCAGCGCAGAATTCCTGCATTGATGGCCCAAAACAGGGTAATCCCACCTTGTGAGAGTAATAAAATGTGATAAAATAGCCGCATAATCATGGAACGCCCCGGATGACGCTCAGAAGCACGCTGCCGAAAATCATTTTCCTCCTCGCCACCCTCACGCTTACCTCCGCGTGGAGCGTGTCGGATCTGGTCGGCGGCAAATACCGTTTCCGCTGCTACATGGCCTGCGTGGACCAAACCAGCACCCAGAATGATTATGTCGAAATGCGCGACCATTGCCGCGAACTCGCCCAGCTCAAAGTAGATATGGCCGTGAAGGAAGCAGGCCTCAGCAACGACGACAAATCCCGCAAATCCATGCTCGTCTCCTTATTCAGCCAGTGCATGGCTACCAACGGCTGGACCGTGCCCGACGGCAAAGACCCCAGCAAATCCACCGCCAGCATCGTGCCCAGCCCCGCAAACCCCATCTCCAACACTGCCGCCGCCGCCATCGCCCCCCCCAGCGCCGCCGCCGCCGCCGCAACCAAGCGCGAAGAACGCACCACCCTCACCCGCAACACCGAATGCGCCTTTGCCCGCGGCAACGCCGCCGTCTCCAGCATTTCCGCCACCCGCGCCAAAGCCTGCGATTTAGAGTGCGATGAAGCCCTCAAAGTCTCCCCCGGCGGCCCGCGCCCTGCCGCCTGCGCACCCGACGCCCCGCCCAAATATTCCAAAGGCAGCGTAGATTAATGAAGCCCGCCACCTGCACCCGCCGCATCGAGTTCGACGCCGCCCACCGTGTGCAAGGCCACGAGGGCAAGTGCAAAAACCTGCACGGCCACCGCTACGCCATCGAAGCCACCTTCGCCGCCACCGAGCTGGATGATCTTGGCCGTGTGGTAGATTTCGGCGTCATCAAAGAGCGCCTCGGCAACTGGATTGACACCAACTGGGACCACACCACAATCCTCTACGCCAACGACGAAAACCTAGGCCGCGCCATCCACGCCCAAACCCACCAAACCATCTATTACCTACCCACCAACCCCACCGCCGAAAACATGGCCCAATACCTCCTCCACAAAGTCTGCCCCCAACTCTTCGCCGGCCTCCCCATCCACTGCCAAACCATCCGCCTCTACGAAACCCCCAACTGCTACGCAGAAGCCAGCTTGTAGGCTAAAATACAATTTAAAATATCCCGCAGGACTTACCCTCTAAGGGTATAACTTCCCAATATCCCAGCTGCCTTTAGCGTTCCGCTCATAGACCGTCCGGTCATGCAGGCGGAAGTCGCTTTGCTGCCAAAACTCAATGCGGTTCGGAACCACGCGCCAGCCAGACCAGAACGGCGGCCGCGGCACGTCTTTGCCCTTATATTTTGCGGTATTTTCCGCAACGGCATTCAATAAATCTTCGCGCTTTTCAAGCGGGCGGGATTGCTTGGAACTCCATGCCCCAATGCGGCTTTCGCGCGCGCGGCTGGCGTAATAGGCATCTGACTCCGCGTCACTCACCGCCACCACATCGCCCTCGATGCGCACCTGCCGCTCCAGCGCCATCCAGTAAAAACACAGGCTCGCCTTCGCATTCGCCTTTATTTCATCACTCTTGCGGCTTTCAAGGTTCGTAAAAAACGTGAACCCACTTACATCATGCCCCTTCAGCAGCACAATCCGCGCTGACGGCACACCCTTCGCATCCGCCGTGGCAAGGCACATGGCGGTCGGCTCCGTAATCGCGGGGTGAATCTTGGCCGCATTCAGCCACTCAGAAAAAAGCGCAATCGGGTCGAGCATCATACCGGCATATAACGCAAAGCGTCGCCCACGCTCACATGCAGCAATTTTGCCGCCTCAAGGCTAATGGTAAGCCCCGTTTCGTTCACACCCACTTCCGTAAATACGGTACGGAAATTATCCAGCCGCGTCGTCGCAATCATGCATTTCACGCCATTTTCCACATCCGCCGTCTCGGTCAGTTGCGCGTTTTTGCTTTTGCGCACCGTGCGAATCGCATTGCGCTCCGCCTGCATGGTCGGCCCTGCGTCAAACACGTCAATATACCCCTGATACCGGAAACCTTCTTTTTCCAGCAAATTCATCGCAGGCAGGCTCGCTGCCAGCGGCACCCCGATCACCGCTTGCGCCTTTTCATCCAGCAAATTCTGATAAACCGGGTAGCGCGGCATCAAATCGCTGATGAACTGCCCGCCCTTCGTGGCATGGATAAAATCCGCCGTCTTGAATTCCATTTTAAAGAAATGCTGCGCCAGATTTTTATAAAAAGGCGACTCGCCATTTTCGTCCTGCACCCCGCGAATTTCCGAAATCACCACCTCGGAAAACAGCTCCGGAAACTCCGCCAGCATCAAATACCGCGAGCGCGAAAGAAAGCTGCCAATCCCGTCGCGCCGATACCCCGGCAGCAGGAACAACGACCCGATTTCGGTGGCGTGCGTATAATCATTCACCATGTGCAGCACATGATGCTCCGAATACACGTCCAGCCCGCTGCTGGCCTGCACGATGGTGGAAAGCTTATAGGAATAAAACGGGTGCTTGATCCCCACATGCGCCACAATCCCCGCCGTGCCGACAAGTTTGCACGTCAGCGAATCCACCAGCACAAACAAAAACGCCTCGTCCTCCGCCTCGCACTCGCCCGCGCAACTCGCAACCGACCGCGCAATTTTCCGCTGTAACACATCCGTGTCCGGCGGCAGCGACGTCATGCCGATGCCTGCCTCACGCGCCAGCGCCAGCAACTCCGCATGGTCAGAAAGCGCAACAGGCCGCATCAACATCATAAGCAATACCTATGCAGGGTTAGCCGCTAAAAAAGCCCCAAGCGCCACGTCCAGCCGCTTAAGCCCCTTGATCATTTCCTTTTCCGTCACCACCAGCGGCGGCACAAAACGCATCACGTTCGGCCCTGCCTGCAGCACCAAAAGCCCATGCTGGCGCGCCATTTCCGAAATATCGCCCGCTTTGCCGTGCCATGGCGTTTTCAGCTCCGCGCCGATCATCAGCCCGCGTCCGCGCACCTCGGCAAACATGCCATGTTTCTTGTTCAAATCCTTGAGCGCCGAAACCAATTGCTTGCTCCGCGCCGTCACATTTTTCTGTAATTCCGAAGACTGCAATTTCTTCAGCACCACCCGCGCCACTGCGCACGCCAGCGGATTCCCGCCAAATGTCGAGCCGTGGCTGCCGAACTGGAACGTCGCTTCCGCCCGTTCGCCAATCACCATCGCCCCAATCGGCACGCCGCCGCCAAGCCCCTTGGCCAGCGTCACCACATCCGGTGTTACTCCGGCTTCCGCAAAATGCGAAAACAATTTCCCCGTGCGCCCCATGCCGTCCTGCACCTGGTCCAGCATCAAAAGTGCATCATGCTTATGGCACAGATCCTGTACATGCTTCAAAAACCCCGGCTTCACCGGCGTAATCCCGCCTTCGCCCTGAATCACTTCCAGCATCACCGCGCAGGTATTCTTGTCCACCAGCTTGGCAATCGCGTCAAAATCATTGAACACGCAATACTTAAACCCGCCCGGCAATGGCTCAAACCCCTGCTGGTACTTAGGCTGCGCCGTAGCCGTAACCGTCGCCAAAGTGCGCCCATGAAACGACCCATAAAACGTAATAATATTGCGCGCCTCCGGTGGCCGCCCCTTGTCCGCCGCGTATTTACGCGCAAGCTTAATTGCCGCCTCGTTCGCTTCCGCCCCAGAATTGCAAAGGAACGCCCGCTTACCGAATTTGGAAGCCTTCACCAGCTCCTCCGCCAAAAGCACCGGCGGCTCGGTAAAAAAGATATTGCTCGTATGCCAGATTTTCTTCGCCTGATCAGTCAGCGCCTTCACCAAGTCGTTATTATTATACCCCAACCCCGCCACCGCGATGCCCGCGCCAAAATCCACATACTCATTACCGTCCTTGTCCCACACCAGCGAACCTTTACCGCGCTCGATAATCGTTTCGCGGG
>JAYULW010000004.1:0-27035 GCA_043763155.1 Alphaproteobacteria bacterium
TCCTCAATGGCGTCTGCCATGGCGTCCGGCAGCGCCATCGGCACAATCAGCGCATTCACCCGGTCGGCCAAAACATACGCCGGGCCATGCGCGTTCGTGCTTACAATCGGCACGCCCTTGCCCATGGCTTCCAGCAGCACAATGCCAAAACTCTCCTCCAGCGACGGCAGGCAAAACACATCCATATCCGCGTAAAACGCATCCTTGTCGCGCAGCCACCCAACAAACTCCACAATCTCGCTAATGCCCAGCCGCTGCGCCCTCTCGCGCAAATTATCTTCCTCCGGCCCAGAGCCTGCAATGCGCAACCGCACCGCCACACCCCGCTGATGCAAAATACCCACCGCATCCACAAGGTCCGAAAACCCCTTCTCCGGCGCTAAGCGCCCCAGCGTTCCGATCACCAGCGGCGTCTTCATCGCGCGCGGTGGCGGCTTGTCCCCCAGCGGCGGCGCCATATTGCTGATGATGGTCGTTTGCTCCACCGCAAACCCATGCCCCGCCACAAACTGGCGCATATGATCAGTCAGCACCACCAGCCTGTCCGCATGTTCAATGCGCGACGCGCGGTAGCTGTGCAGCATACCGCACACCGGAATTTTCAGCCCCCACGCCGCCATGCCCATCAGCGCAATCGCGCGCGGCGCATGCGCAAGGATCAAATCCGGCCTGTGCTTTTTCAGCGCACAGCGAATTTTCCACATCGCCCGCACATCATAAAACCCCCGCGGCTTCACCAGCACCACCCGCTCCGCCGCCTCGGAAATTTCCGGCAAATAGGGCGCATCGGGCCGCAAAACCCCGCTCACACGATGGCCATTACGCCCATAAACCCGCGTAATATTGACATAAGCCTGTTCAAGCCCGCCCAGCGCAGGCGTAAAAAGCGCGTGGAAAATATGCATAATGCTAGTTGAGCCACCAAAATGTTTTTGCTAACATACAGTATGCAAATCAGAACCCTAGTTTTATTTTTCGCGCTTCTGCTTCCCGCCATGCCCGCGCTGGCCAAGAATCAGCCTTCGTCACTGTCGTTGCTTTCCAGCGCCGAAAAATCCTACTACGACCAGATTTTCGGCTACACCATGGACAACATGGAAGGCGGCCAGAAATACGACTGGGCTTCTTACGGTGGCCACGGCACAATTCACGTGGATAAAATCTTCACCAGCAAATCCGGCTACCCTTGCCGCACCTATTCCGAAACCTTCACGGTGCAAAGTCAGGACGGCGCCTACGCCGGAACCGCCTGCAAGCGCCAGGGCAAAGACGGCTGGTGCCGCCTCAAACCCGGCAACGCCAACACCTGCGCCATGGAAGATAAAAGCTTCATGTTCTCCATGCCCTCCATCAGCACACCCACCATCGGCAAAGTGGGCAACCCGCTTGAGGGCGTAAGCATGCCCAGCGCGCCGGACATAAATATCAACACCAACATCTCCGGCCCCGACGCCCCCAAAAGCAACCGCCCCGCAGGTGAAGGCTTCGCCACTTCCGTCACCAGCGGCGCCGGGGAAGCCGCCGGGTCCGCTGCCGCCAGCGGCCTGGGTTGGTTCGCCAAAACATTCGGGCGCTAACCCGGAGGAGTTCTTCACGACGACTAGCCGCATTGCGCGGCGCTTGAGCGCGTATTCTTGTACTTTTTAAAAACCTCTTTAAACTATATCTGGTTTGCGATATAGTCGCCCTATGCAAGATGTAGGGTGTTTACACAGCTTTACCTTCCTCTCCGTTGCTTCCAATGACAACGATGACTTGTTGTCCTTCGCAATACCCTCCTTCGACCTTGGCCTCATCCGCGACATCAAGCGCGAACTCCGCGAAGAAAACGCCCAGACCGGCATGCTGCTCCGCTCCCCCAAGGCCCGCCATTTCTTTCAGGAGGTGCTGGACGCCGAGCGCTACATCCTCCTGCGTTACTTCACGCCCTATACCTGCGAAGACACCGTGCGCGCCCTGAAGCGCCACATCCTTGACACTTACCTCTTCCCCAAAATGAAGCGCAGCCGCAAAAAGGCCAAATCTTCCAAAAAATAGCGGCCAAAAAATAAGCGGCCAAAAAATATGCAGCACAGGCCCGCGCCTATGCTATACTAGGCCCCATCCTCACATAAACACGGCACACAAAAAAACCTATGGGCGTTCCCTCCCCCTGCATCTCCATCTGCGCCATAGACGAAGCCTCCGGCTTCTGCAAGGGCTGCTACCGCACGGTTGAAGAAGTAGCCTCATGGCTCTACTTCACCGACGACCAGAAACTGCAGGTGCTCGAAACGCTCAAAGCCCGCAATCCCCATCCCGGCAAACCATTTACGCTTTCTTAAGCGCTTCCACCCTAAAGTACGCCCATGGAAACATTCATGACCATGGCTTCAAATATCTTCGAATTCTGGCAGGAGATGCTGCTCTGGATTTTGGGCTTCCTCGTTGGTTTCTGGGTTCTGTACCGCTTCACGCCCTGCAACCCAAAACAGCGCTTCCAGCATCGTGCTTTCGCTACCGACATGGCCTATTATTTTATCATGCCTATCTTCGGTCGCATGATCAGCGCCATTTACACAGGCCTCGGCATCCTTATCTTTTTCCGCGGCGTCCCCGACGACCAGATCATGCAATCCCTGAACACCGGCTACGGCCCCCTGGGCCAGATGCCCGTGTGGCTTCAGGCCGCCGTCATCTTCATCGTCTCCGACATCATCCTGTACTGGACCCACCGCCTGTTTCACACACCCGGCCTCTGGCCCTACCACGCCATCCACCATTCGCCAAAGCACGTAGACTGGCACTCCACCTACCGCTTCCACCCCGTAAACGTCTGGCTCACGTTCACGCTGGTGGATAGCTGCATGATGTTCGCTGGCTTCTCCATTGAAGCCGTAACCCTCATGAGCGTCTTCAACCTGCTGTATTCCGCCATGGTCCACGCCAACCTGAACTGGACCTTCGGCCCCTTCCGCTATGCGTTCTCCAGCCCCGTCTTCCACCGCTGGCACCACACCACGCAAAAAGAGGGCCTCGACAAAAACTTCGCCCCCACCTTCCCGCTACTCGATATCGTGTTTGGAACCTTCTACATGCCTGAAGGAAAAATGCCGGAAATCTACGGCAACGGCGATGACCATTTCCCCGAATCTTTCGTCGGGCAAATGCTATATCCCTTCAAAAACCGCAAAAAAGATTAGCTCTTATCCTGTAAAAGCTTTTCCACTTCCTCATTGGAAAGTGCCGCATCTTGTGCGGGTGCATCGGCCGCCGCTTCTTCAGCAGGCGCTGCAACTTCTTCCACCTTAGGCGCCTCAGCCACAGGCTTTTCCCCCACAGGCTTTTCCCCCACAGGCACTACCGGAAACTCCAGCACATTGCACTGCGTCACCAGATACCGCAACACCCGCACCGCGTCCTTCACACCGCTGATTTGCAATGCATCCTGCGCATTTTCCGCCGTCACCTGCACAAATTCTTTGGCACTGGTGAACACGCGGTACTGAGTCTGCTCTTCCTGCACCACATCTTTGCGCTGGATCACGAGGCTTTTAAAACTTTCCGGGGGCTGCAAAACGTCTTTCATGGATGATCTTCCTGACCAAGAATCTAGTGTGTGGCTTAGTACATTTTCCAGCGCATGCAACCTAAAAGATGCGTCACCACCCCGTCATGCGTACCCAGCGGCAGGATGCACATACGGTAGCGGATGTTTAGCTGCTTCTGGTTCATGAATTCTGCCTCATCCACCACAGGCGCTTTGGAGGCAACCACTTCATCAAACTTGCGCATCATCGGCGCGTTGTCGGTGCTGTGCAGCGTAGCATTAATATCCGGTGAACCCGCATCACTGCCATATGCCGCCACCAAATCCTGCCCGATGTAGCTATAGCGGTATCCCGCCCGGCGCGTCACATCGTCAATGCTGATCAGGAAACACGAATCCCAAATGTCTTGCAGCTCATCGGGGTTTACGTCGTTTTCGCGCGGAAATGCCTTGTCTCCCCGTATCTTGTCCCAGTAACCCTGCAAGCGGGTATGGTAGCGGTGTTCTTCGGCACTCATGGGCAATATAACCTTATGGTAGCGGTTTGATGGATTATTATAGCGCGAAATCTTTGAGATAACGTTACTAAAACCTATGTTTTCTAGCCCCCTTACGCCCCAATACGGCGCAAAGATTGATTCCGCCCGGAAATTGTGATAAGACAAGGATACATGAGGCTGTAACAAGGAGCGGCGGTGGTAGCACAAGACGCACAAGTTAGGGTAGACAAGCTCAGGCAGCGCCTCGCCAGAAGCAGCGCCGGCGCGCAAAGCCTGTACACCGCCATGGCTGAACTCCCCGACCGCGAATTATCCGTTGGCTTTTCCTTCGTAAACTCCGTGCACAACGATGTTGCGCCCGCCGAACTCGCTGCCGCCAACAAAGCCAAGCTCCAGGCCATCCTTGACTCCCTCTCTGAAAAGAAAACTGCAGCCCTTTTGTCAGAACCGCAATTGCCAGAACCGCAATTGGCCGACACGGGCGCCATGTCGCCTTCGCCGATGGGCCTTCCCTCGCAAGGTTCCCTCCGCGCAAAGCTCCCTCAGCTCACGTAATTTCTAGCTAATAATATCCAGCAGGCTCTGCTCGACGTTATCCTGCACCTTGATCGCCTTGATGTTCGCTTTGAAATCATACGAAGCGATTTTCAGGTCAACCAGTTGCTGCGCCTGATCCACATTCGGCACGTCCTGCACGCCGCCTTGCCCGTCGGACTGCTGCGTGGTGGCGGGGTTCACATTATTTACCTGCGCCTGCACACCCGCATTGCTAAGCGACACAAGGTCCACCCGCTGCGGCGTGTAGGGTTTATTGGTTGCCTGCCCGTTTTCCAGCGATTTGGTGCTGTCTTGGTTGGCAATATTGTTACTAGCCACTTCAATGCGTGTGCTGGCGGCCGTAAGCCCGGATAACGATGTGTTGATCGCAGATACCATATGGAATCACTCCCCTACATGAACATCTATTATGCGCCCTGCCCTCTTAACGAGCGGTTAAAAATACCTCGCATGCAACCTATCTGCAAGCGCCGTTATTTCTTGCGCAAGCTACTAGGATTAAAGGTTTTTCCCTTGCCATGCGGCACCGCCACCTGCTTCTGCCGCGCGGCCTCGATTGCCTCGGCAATCGCCGCTTGGCACAGCACCGCCAGTTTCTTGCGGTCCCGGTTGCCTTGCGTATCAATCGGCGGCAAAAACACCAGCTCTGCCGTAATCCCCGGTAGCATCAAAACCTGCCACAAATGCGGCGCAAGGTCCATATCGCCATACCATGCAATCATCGGCCACTGCGTCGTATCAATCGGCAAGCCCCCGATATGCGTGTAAATCACCGCAGCAGGCTGCACCCAAAGGCTGCGGCCAGAAAAATCATCCTTCGCCAGATTAAAAAATCCTGACTTGAATTCCTTCACCCGCACCCCGTTGCCCGTCGTCGCCTCCGGGAACAAAACCACCGCATTGCCCGCATCCAGCGACCCATGCAGCAGTTCTTTCATTTTCCCAACCTGTTCGGGCCTGCGGTCAATAAATACAGAGCCGCACAAGCGGCAGAAGCCCCCGATAAACGGCCAGCCGCCAATCTCGCTTTTAGGGGTAAAACGCGCCACCGCGCACGCCGCGATCACAATCACATCCAGATACGAAATATGGTTCGTAACCAGCAGCAGCGGGCGCTCTTTCGCCAGCTCCCCCGTCACCTTCAGCCGCACCCCCACAATGACCAGCAGCCCTTGGTTGCAAACCATAATAATCCGGTCGCGCCATGCAATGCTGCCCGCAAGCTTCGCCACAAAAAGCGCCGCGTAAGACAGCATCAGCCATACAACAATAAGGAATAACTTAAAAGCCGCCTTGCATTTATCCCGCATGCAAATCAGGCGTTGTCTTGCGTGCGGTAGCGCTGCGCGTATTTTTCCGTGACCAGGTCGGTCTTCACCACAATACTCACGTCGGTGGTGTTATATTCAGGGTCAATCACCGCCCCCAGGCCAATATAGCCGCTAAGGCGCAAATACCCCTTAATCAGCGCGGGCAGCATCGTAAACGCCTGCTTCGTATCAACCGCTTCCTTCTCCATCAGGTTCATGTTGATGAAGCGGCTCGGCAGTGCCGCCGGGCATAAATTCTCCGGCGCTAAATGGTAATGGTGCAAATACGAAAGCGCCATCGCATGTTCCTTCGGGTCCGTGCCATGAAAGCTCGCGCAGCCAAACATCAGCGCAATATCGAACTTGGCCACATACGCCCCAATCCCGCGCCACAGCAGTTGCATCACCGCGCGGTTACGGAAATTCTTGTCCACGCAGGAGCGCCCCACTTCAAGGATATTGCCGTCATATTTTTTAATCGGCGAAATATCGAATTCGCTTTCGCTGTAAAAATGCCCGACCTTCTTCATCGGCTCGCTGCGCAGCAAACGGTACGTGCCCACCACATGTGCCTTGTTATCCGGCAAATGCTCAACAACCAGCAGATGGTCGCAAATATCGTCATAAATATCGAAATCGCGCTTCTGCGCCTTAATGTCGCCCGTAGGAATCGCGCCCATTTCCTCAAAGAAAACCTGATAGCGCAATTTTTGCGACGCTTCGATTTCCTCTGGGCGGCTTGCAATAAACACTTCAAGGTTACCGGCGCGCAGGCTGCCAAGGTCGTAAAGCGATGAGATAGGGGTAAGGAGCATTCTGGGATTACTGCCTATTTATCCAGCGGAACGGCATAAAGTTCAAGCCGGTGGTCAATCAGGCGGTAGCCGAGTTTTTCCGCGATTTCCTTCTGCAAAACTTCGATCGCCTCATTGGAAAATTCGATGATTTTCCCGGTCTTGATGTCAATCAAATGGTCGTGATGCTCGCGCGAGGCTTCTTCGTAGCGTGCCCGCCCGTCGCCAAAATCATGCTTCTGCGTAATGCCCGCTTCTTCAAAAAGCTTTAAGGTGCGGTACACGGTGGCAATGCTGATATGGTCGTCAACCGCCGCTGCGCGCTGGTACAGCAATTCCACATCGGGATGGTCCTGCGAGTCGGAAAGCACGCGCGCGATCACGCGGCGTTGCCCCGTCATTTTCAGCCCTTTTTCAGCGCACTTAGCTTCTATGCGCGACACTTTGTCCGGCATAGGGACTCCCTGTTGTTTTTAATAGCAATAGTGCAATCTACACGGAAATTCACCGAAGGCAAGCATGAGCGGATATTGTTGTTATAACAATGATTTTTTAATATGTTACCCCTATACTAAACCCCATGGAATTATTGCTCAAAACAAGCCAAAGCCCAGAAAATCAGCGCCCCACCGCTGGTTTCACGCTCATCGAGTTATCCATTTCCCTTCTGGTCATCGCCCTCATCATCGGCTCTGTCCTTGTCGGCGTTGACCTCATCCACACTGCCCGCCTCCAGCGCATCCTCACCCAGCTGGACTCCTACAACAAAGCCGTCGGCACCTTCCGCGACAAATATCACGAACTCCCCGGCGACCTTTCCAACGCCATCACCTTCTGGGGTGCTGACACTGCCTGCCCAAACACCGCCTACACTGCCAGCCCCCACGCCGCCACCTGCAACGGCGACGGCAACGGCCAGGTCGGCAACCTTTATGTTGATGGCGGCATCACCAATTACGAAATTTACCGCTTCTGGCAGCAGCTCGCCGACGCCAGCCTCGTCGAAGGCGCTTACAACGGCATCGCCGGCGCTGGCAGTTCCATCCAGTCGCTCCCCCCCATCAACGTCCCCGCAGGCCCCCTCGACAACACAGGCTTCACCCTGCTTTATATTTTCCGCCCCGCAGGCGACATCAATTATTGGGCCAGCACGTACGGCCACAGCTTCCTCTTCGGCGAACCCGGCGGCTCAGGCATGACCACCAGCGCTGCGTTAAGCCCGCGTGAAGCCTTCATCCTCGACACTAAAATTGACGATGGCCGCCCTGCTTACGGCACAGTGCTGGCCTTCAAATCGCCCATCTCGCCCAACTGCACCACCAGCGACACCAACACCCTCTCCACCTACAAATTCACCTACACCACCAAGGCCTGTAGCCTTATTTTCATCACGGGGTATTAAATGCGCCAAAAACGAAATCAAGGTTATACCCTTCTGGAGCTAGGCGTTGTCGTCACCATCATCGGCATCGTCGCGGGTGGCATCTTCGTCACCCAAACCCTCATCCGCTCCGCCCATCTCAGCCGCCTCCTGTCGGAGTACGATACCTACCTCAAAGCCATGAGCGAATTTCAAACCAAATTCCTCTCCTATCCCGGCGACATGAACAATGCCGAAACCATGTGGGGCACCGACCCCGGCGGCTGCCCGAATACAGCATCCAACACCGTCCTGAAAACGGGCACCTGCAACGGCAACGGCGACGGCAAGATCGGCGACAGCACCACCGCCGGAGTACTCAGCAACAGCAGCGAATGGTACCGCGCATGGCAGCAGCTTTCCGACGCGGGCTTCCTCGACCAGCAATACACCGGCGCCCCCGGCCCGTTAAACGTTGCCGAAACCGTCCCCGGCGTCAACGCTCCCGCCTCCTCCATTTCCGGCGCAGGCTGGACCATCCATTATTTTCAGATGACAACCGCCAGCAACGACCTCTGGATAGACCAGTATTCCCACATGCTGGATTATGGCATGAAGGTTGATGGTGGCCGCACGACCGGCGCTGCCCTCACCTCCGCCGAAGCACTGGCCCTCGATTCCAAGGTAGATGACGGCAAACCCGGCACCGGAAACATCCGCGCATGGCGCACCGCCTACCTGCCCGGCTGCACCATCAACGACACCACCCAGCTTCTTCAGATTTACAATCCAGCCGGCACAAGCAACGCCTGCTCCCTTTCCTTCCTCCTTGGGTTTTAGCCATGCGTAACCGCGGTTTCTCGCTCCTCGAAATGTCCATGGTGCTGATCGTCATTGGCTTGCTCGCAGGCTCGATTTTTGTGGGTCAGGCGCTCATCCGCTCTTCGCACCTGCACGCCGCGCTCAGCGACGCCGCCAAATACACCACCGCCGTCATGGATTTTCACGATAAATACATGGCCCTCCCCGGCGACATGTCCACTGCGCAAAATTACTGGGGAACACCCGCAGGCGGCTGCCCCGAAGGCAACGGCACCGGCAACGAAGTCTGCAACGGCAATGGCGACGGCCTCGTCTGCGGCGGCGCAGGCGCGGCAAATATTGCTGAGCTGCGCAGCGAATGGATCGAGCTGGCTAATGCGGGCTTCATCTCCAGCAGCTACCGCTACACCGCCGCCAGCAGCGGCATTTTCGACGTGAGCATGAATACGCCCAGCACTGAAATGCAAAACGCCACGTTCCAGTTTTTCTTCGCCACCTGCCCTCTTGGCGATGGCCTTTACACCGCCTCTGCACCTTATAATATCCACTGGCTCGCCTTTGGGCGCCTCGTTCCCGCGTCCGGTATTTTAATGCCCGTCATGACCGGGGCCGAAGCCATGAACCTCGACAAAAAAGCGGATAACGGCCTTCCCGGCACAGGCAGTATTCGTGGCCCCCGCACCGCCACCGCAGGCGGCAACACGCCCTCCTGCCAAACCAGCGCCGTCCCGGACACAGCGCAATACAACTTAGCGCTGGGCGATATCAACACCTGCTACCTGATCTTTGCTATGCCGAACTAATTAGCTGATTTCGATATCCGCGCCGATATCAACAGCGGGTGCCGAATGCGTGAGCGCCCCCACCGAAATGCAATCCACGCCCGTCTGCGCAATGGCCCGCACCGTATGCAGCAACACCCCGCCCGAAGCCTCCAGCTTCACAGTTCCGTTATTCATCGCCACCGCCTCGCGCAAAATATCCGGCGGCATGTTATCCAGAAGAATCCTATCCGGCTTCGCGCCTAAAGCTTCGCGCACCTGCGCCAAATTATCGCATTCAATAACCACCGGAAGCTGGCTTCCAGCCCGCGCCATCGCCACCGCGCCCGAAACGCTCCCCGCCAGCGCAATGTGATTATCTTTGATTAAAACCATATCATAAAGCCCCATGCGGTGATTGGTTCCACCGCCCGCCCGCACTGCGTATTTGTCCAGCTCCCGCAACCCCGGCATCGTTTTGCGTGTATCTAAAATCACAGCCTTCGTGCCCGCAACCGCATCCACATATTTTCGTGTCATCGTGGCGATACCGCAGGCTCGCTGCATCAAATTCAGCGCCACGCGCTCACCCGTCAGCAAACTTCTGGCACTCCCGCTCGCCACCGCAAGCGTCGTCCCGCGTAAAATTTTTGCGCCCTCTTCGGTGCGTGCCTCAACATTCACGCCAGAATCCAACTGCTCAAAAACCATGCCCACAATAAACATGCCGCACGCAACCATGTCCTCACGCGCATTGAATTGCAGCCGCCCCGCCTTATCCGCCGGAATCAGCAGCGCCGAGGTCACATCCCCATCCGCCCCCATATCCTCAGCCAGTGCCGCTGCGATAATCCGCCGCAAAACCACCAGATCCGGGCCTTTAGCCATGTTTTTGTCATTGTTCATAATCGCTGTTTACCACACCAAACCCCACAGAACAACCATTGCCCGAACACAACCAGCCTGTATGATACCCGCTTTCAACCCAGCCAGTACCGCCTTTGCCCTCGCCAGCCCTCATTCACCACCACCATGACCTGCTCATCGTCGGCGCGGGCGGCGCAGGCCTCCGTGCAGCCGTCGCCGCCCGCGAAAACGGCATTTCCGTGGCCGTCATCTCCAAAGTCCCTGTCCTGCGCTCCCACACCGTCGCCGCCCAAGGCGGCATCAACGCCGCGCTGGGCAACCGCGTCGCCGACGACTGGCGCTGGCACATGTACGACACCATCCGCGGCTCCGACTGGCTGGGCGACCAGGACGCCATCGCTCTTATGTGCGAACGCGCCCCCGAAGCCATCGTGGAGCTGGAACATATGGGCATGGCCTTCACCCGCGATACATCGGGCCAAATCTACCAGCGCGCTTACGGCGGCCAGTCCACCGATTTCGGGCGTGGCGGCCCCGCCTACCGCGCCTGCGCCGTAGCCGACCGCACCGGCCACAGCCTGCTGTACACGTTACAAGCCCAAGCCCTGAAACAAGAAGTCAATTTCTTCACCGAGTTCATGGTGCTGGATTTAGTTTTCAACGACGAAAACGCCTGCTCCGGGGTCCTCGCATGGCAGCTCGAAACGGGTGATTTGCATTTATTCCACGCCCACAACACAATCCTCGCCACCGGCGGTTTCGGCCAAACCTACGCCAGCACCACCGCCAGCACCATCTGCACCGGCGACGGCGGCGGCATGAGCTTACGCGCCGGAATCCCCCTGCAAGACATGGAATTCATCCAGTTCCACCCCACCAGCCTCTACGGCACGGGAATTTTAATAACCGAAGGCGCACGCGGCGAAGGCGGCTACCTGCGCAATTCCCTCGGCGAACGCTTCATGGAACACTACGCCCCCTCCGGCATGGAACTCGCCTCGCGCGACGTCATCTCCCGCGCCATCGCCCAAGAGATTTTAGCCGGGCGCGGCTGCGGCCCCAAAAAAGACCACGTGCATCTCTGCGTCCAGCACCTGCCGCAAGATACCCTGCAAAACAAACTCCCCACCGTGCGCGAAATCGCCTCCACCTTTGCCCGCATTGACGTCACCCGCGACCCCATCCCCGTCCTGCCCGCCGTGCATTACACCATGGGCGGCATCCCCACCGACAAAGAATCCCGCGTCACCAACGGCACCCACACCGTCCCCGGCCTCCTCGCCATCGGCGAAGCCGCCTGCACCTCCGTCCACGGCGCAAACCGCCTCGGCTGCAATGCCCTTTTAGAACTCGTTGTTTTCGGCAAAGAAGCAGGCAACCTCGCCGCCAGCACCACCCCGCGCGGCAAGTCCCACAGCCCGCTGGCCGCGCATAATCTGGAGCCACTCCTCGCCCGCTTCGAAGACACCCGCACCAGCAAAGGCACATCCCGCCCCGCACACATCCGCAAACCACTGCAAGCGCTCATGCAGCACCACGCCAGCATCTTCCGCGAAGCGCATCTCCTCGCCGAAGGCCAGAAAAAACTCCGCGACCTCTGGTCCCTCTACCAGTCCGACCTGCGCGTCGCCGACAATTCCCTCATCTGGAACAACGACCTCGTCGAAGCCCTCGAACTCGACAACCTAATGCGCCAAGCCACCGCCACCCTTCACTCGGCAACCATGCGCACCGAGTCCCGCGGCGCCCACTGGCGCGAAGACCACCCCACCCGCGACGACGCCCAATGGCTCGCTCACTCCTTATGCTTCGTAGACGACAGCGGCAACGCCCGCCTAACCACCCGCCCCGTGCGCCTAGAAGGCAAAGAACCCCAAACCCAGGAACCCATCTCCTTCCCGCCGCAAGCCCGGGCCTATTAGCGCTCCCGTCATCCCGGCGCAGGCCGGGATCCAGCCCCGCAAACGCCAAAAACCCCGCGTTACTAAACCTTGACCTACCCCCGCCAAAACATTAATATTTCCCTCCCGTAATACTCTGAAAGAAACAAAAAAATGGTCACGATTACCCTGCCCGACGGCAGCAAAAAAGAATTCCCCGGCCCCGTAACGGGCGCAGAAGTTGCAGCAAGCATCGGTGCTGGCCTCGCCAAAGCCGCACTGGCCATGAAGGTTGACGGCGTGCAGCGCGACATTTACCTGCCCATCACCCAAGATGCCAAAATCGAAATCCTGACCCCCAAACAGCCCGAAGGCCTCGACATCCTGCGCCACACCACCACCGCGCAAGTCCTCGCCCGCGCCCTCAAGGAAATGTACCCCGGCACCAAACTCGCCATCGGCCCCACGGTCGAAAATGGCTTTTATTACGACGTCGAAACCGACCAGCCCATCTCCTCCGAAGACCTCGTAAAAATCGAAGCGCGCATGAACAAAATCATGGACGAAAACCAGTCCGTCACCCGCGAAATGTGGGACCGCGACGCCGCTATCAAACTGTTCGAGTCGCGCGGCGAACCCTACAAGGCCGACATCATTTTCAACGCCCCCGCAGGCGACACCACCGAAGCGGGCAAAATCTCGCTCTACCGCCAAGGCACCGGCGACGATGCTTTTATTGATCTTTGCCGCGGCCCCCACGCCCCCAATTTCACCCACCTCTCCCGCGCCTTCAAGCTCATGCGCGTCGCAGGCGCATACTGGCGCGGCGACAGCAAAAACAAGCAGCTCACCCGCATCTACGGCATCCAGTTCGCCACCGACAAAGAGCTGAAAGCCTACCTCACCATGCTCGAAGAATCCGAAAAGCGCGACCACCGCAAGCTGGGCCGCGAACTCGATCTCTTCCACATCGAAGAACACACCCCCGGCATGATCTTCTGGCACGACAAAGGCTGGACCCTCTACCGCGCGCTGGAAAACTTCATCCGCACCAAAATCCGTAAACTCGGCTACATCGAAGTCAAAACCCCCACGCTCGTTGATAAAAGCCTGTGGGAAGCCTCCGGCCACTGGGAAAAATTCGGCCAGAACATGTTTGTGAGCGAGTCCGACGAAGACCGCACCCTCTGCGTCAAACCCATGAACTGCCCCTGCCACGTCCAGATTTTTAATCAGGGCATAAAATCCTACCGCGAACTGCCTCTGCGCATGGCCGAATTCGGCTCCTGCCACCGCAACGAACCTTCGGGCAGCTTGCACGGCATCATGCGCATCCGCGGCTTCGTGCAAGACGACGCCCACATCTTCTGCATGGAAGAACAAATCACCAGCGAAACCGTCGCCTTCTGCGACCTGCTGAAAGATGTCTACAAAGCCTTCGGCTTCACCGACATCGCCGTCAAATTTTCCGACCGCCCGCCCGTTCGTGCTGGCTCCGACGAAACATGGGACAAAGCCGAAAACGCGCTCAAAGAAGCCGTCAACGCCGCCAACCTCGAATGGACCCTCAACCCCGGCGAAGGCGCCTTCTACGGCCCCAAACTGGAATTCGTCCTGCGCGACGCCCTTGGCCGCGACTGGCAGTGCGGCACCCTTCAGGTAGATTTCGTTCTCCCCGAACGCCTCGGCGCAAACTATGTCGCCCCCGACGGCTCCAAGCAGCACCCCGTCATGCTTCACCGCGCAATCCTCGGTTCCTTCGAGCGCTTCATCGGCATCCTGATCGAGGAATATGCAGGCAAGTTCCCCCTCTGGCTTGCGCCCGTGCAGGTGGTCGTTGCCACCATCACCGAAGCCGCCGACGACTACGCCCGCGAACTGCACGAGAAACTCCTCGCCGCAGGCATCCGCAGCCAGCTCGACGTCAAGAACGACAAGATCAACTACAAGATCCGCGAACACTCCCTTCAGAAAGTCCCCGTCATCCTCGTGGCAGGCGCTAAGGAAAAGGAATCCGGTCAGGTCTCCGTCCGCCGTCTCGGCTCCGAACAACAGCAGGTTTTGGCCTTCGCCGACGTGCTGAGCAGCCTTGTGGCCGAAGCAAAAGCGCCAGATTAATCAATAGCTAGGGGTCGTTATGCAGTGGTTGCGCCAGCTCTTTTCCAAGCTTTTCACAAGAAAAAGCGCCACTTGGGACGGCCTCGACTACGGCAAACCGAGTGCCGCCACCGATGACTTCCGCCAAAACAACGAGGCCTAGCCCTGCTTTTGAGGTTTTTGCTTGCTTTCCAAGCATTAACGGGTAAGAAAGTAAACCCCCACCCGTTTTTTTAACGTTTGTGGGCTAGAGTAGTTTTTTGTCAATAATCTAAGGAGAGTCGTTTGCAGCAATTGGGAGCTATTGGCCATTGTGCGCCAGCACAAAATCGGGGAAAAATATGAGTAAGGCTGACGAACCCCGCGTCAACGGCGAAATCCGTTCCGAGTCCATTCGCTTGGTAGACCAGAACGGAAACATGATAGGCGTAGTACAGGTATCCGAAGGTATCCGCATGGCAGAAGCCGCTGGCCTCGACCTCGTAGAAATCTCGCCCACCGCCAAACCCCCGGTCTGCAAAGTCCTCGACTACGGCAAATACAAATACGAAGCCCAGAAAAAGGCGCACGACGCCCGCAAGAAGCAAAAGGTTATCCAGATCAAGGAAATCAAGCTTCGCCCCACCATTGACAAGCACGACCTTGAAATCAAAATCCGCAACGTCCTCGGCTTCCTCGACGAAGGCGACAAAGTGCGCATCACCCTACGCTTCCGTGGCCGCGAAATGGACCACTCCGAAGTAGGCATGAAGATTCTGGAAAAGGTTCAGGAAGCCCTGAAAGACCACTCCAAAATCGAAAACTCGCCCCGCATCGAAGGCAAGCAAATCGTAATGCTGGTCGGCCCCAAATAAGAATAAGCCAAACAAAAAAGGCGCTCCAGTCCGGAGCGCCTTTTTTTATACCTGTGATGAATCCTTAGTTCTTAGCGTTCTTGCCTTGGTCGTCGGAAAAATACACGACTTCGTTTTTGTTGGCCATGCCCAGAACCCGGCGCACCTGCTCGTCCAGCAAATCAAGGTCCAGCGAGCTGTCGCTCAGCAAATGCACCTTATGCTCCAATGTGTCGTGCTGCGCCTTCACCCGCGCCAGCTCGGCCTTTACTTCGTCCAGCTTGCGGGTCTCGGTAAACAGTGCCAAAACGCCGCGCTCCCCGCTGATAGCGTGAAATAGCAGGTAGAACATGATGGAAAGCAGCAGCAGCGAACCCCATACCGATTTACCGGGATTGCGTTGCAGCTCAGCCATGTTCATTTTCTTAGCCATCAAATGAATTTATCGAAAAACCCGATATAATTCAAAACAATTCTGACGTCTTACGCCAAAAAATTACGCAAGAATATTTCCACCCGCATACACCGCCGACGCACCCAGCTGCTCCTCGATGCGGATCAGTTCATTATACTTGGCCAAACGGTCCGAGCGCGAAAGCGAGCCGGTTTTAATCTGGCCGCAATTGGTCGCCACCGCCAACTGCGCAATGGTGGTGTCTTCCGTTTCGCCCGAACGGTGCGAAAGAATCGCCCGGTAACCCGCGCGGTGCGCCATATCCACGGCTTGCAGCGTTTCGGTCAGCGTGCCGATCTGGTTTACCTTCACCAGCAGCGCATTGGCCAACCCGCCCTCGATACCCTGCGCCAGAATGGCCGGGTTCGTCACAAACAAATCATCGCCCACCAGCTGCACGCGGTTGCCCAGCAGGTCGGTAATCTCTTTCCAGCCGATCAGATCATCCTCCGCCATCGGGTCTTCAATGGAAACGATGGGGAAACGGTTCACCATGGATTCATAATATTTAAGCAACTTTCCGCAATCCATGCTCTTGTTTTCACCCTCAAGCACATACTTGCCATCATGGTAAAACTCGCTCGCCGCCGCATCCAGCGCCAGCACAATGTCTTCACCTGGGCGGTAACCCGCACCCTCAATCGCCTGCATGATGTAGGAAAGCGCATCGTCCGCCTTGCCGATTTTCGGCGCAAACCCGCCCTCATCGCCCACCGCAGTGCTCAAACCCTCTTCGCTCAGGCGGTGCTTCAGCTGGTGAAACACTTCCGCGCCCATGCGAATCGCATCCACAATATTTTCCGCCGACACCGGCATAATCATGAATTCCTGAATATCGAGCTTATTATCCGCGTGCTGCCCACCATTGATGATGTTCATCAAGGGAACCGGAAGTACGCAAGCCCGCACCCCGCCCACATAGCGGTACAGCGGCAAACCCGCCGACTGCGCCGAAGCCTTGGCAACCGCCAGCGACACACCAAGGATCGCATTCGCGCCCAGCTTCGATTTATTTTTCGTGCCGTCGAGGTCCAGCATCGCCTGGTCCACCTTCGTCTGGTCTTCCGCGTCCATGCCCAGCAGCGCATCGGCAATATCGTTATTCACATTGGCCACAGCGTTCAAAACACCCTTGCCCTTATAGCGCTTCTTGTCGCCATCGCGCAGCTCCAGCGCTTCCATCGCACCCGTAGATGCGCCCGAAGGCACGCCCGCACGGCCAAATGCGCCGTCTTCCAGCCCCACATCAACTTCCACCGTTGGGTTGCCGCGGCTATCAATAATTTCTCGTGCGTGGATATGGGTAATGGCGGTCACTGTATCGGTCCTTATTTTCTAATTATTAAATGCTTCCCGTCGTGCGCGAATTCCTGCGCTGCGGGCCAAAACTACCATCGCTCCAGATGGCGTATTCTTCAATGTCCAGAATCTGGAATTCATGCTCATGCACCCGCACCACCACATTCGCTGCCAAGCGCCATGTGCGCCCCGGCTCGATGGTAATGGGCGTAAACCCGCCCGCGACCTTCATCTCGATGGTCTGCGTTTTATCGGTGAGGTTTGTCACTGCCGCTGCCGACGCGCCACTGCTGTAAAAACAGCAAATTGCAGCGAAAACGATGGAAAAAACAGGCATTTTACGTTTCTGCATACGAGGTAGCATATTCCAGCGAAAGGGGTATAATGAATGGGTTAACATCACGGAGGCAACCATGAGCACTTCTGTTGGCACGAAAGCGAAAAGAAAGCAATCGTCTTTGTTAAAAACCCCACCCGCGCAGGATGCCAAAAAAGCTGAAAAAGCTACGGAAATGGCCATGCTCGCGCTGGAAACCATTTGCCTCATGGTGCTGGAATCTGAATTTGCCCCGCCCGCCGAAGACGAAACCGCCCGCGCCGCCCGCCAGCGCTTCATCAACGTGGCCTCGCCCGTCTCGCTCGCCCTCATGGAATGCAAAGGCGGCCCACGGCATTTCCACTACCACTACCGCCACAAACCCGAAGACGCCTCCGTCCTCCAACCCGTAATGGACGATCCCGTCGCAACACTGGCCCTCGCCTGCCGCGAAGCCGCCAAACATTGCCACGAAGAATTGCTGGGCCTGCGCGACCCCGACCTGCGCCAAACGCGCCACGCCTTCCAGCAAGCGCTGCAAGGTTTCCTATCCGCTTACGGTGATTAGAGGCTCTTAGCCAGCTTGTCGTACTCTTTCAGGAGTACCAGCAGCAGTTCCATGTCGTCCAGCCGCATCATGCATGGCCCGTCCGAAGGTGCCGTGTCCGGGTCCTGATGCGTTTCCATGAAAATCCCGGCAAGCCCAACAGCCACCGCCGCCTTCGCAAGCGTCGGCACAAAGCGGCGCTGGCCGCCCGATGCACCACCCTGCCCGCCCGGCTGCTGAACGCTATGCGTCGCATCGAACACCACAGGGCAACCCGTCTCCGCCATAATAGGCAAAGCGCGCATGTCGGTCACCAGCGTATTATACCCAAACGACGCCCCACGCTCGGTCAGGATCACGTTGGAGTTTTCCGCATAGTCCATCTTGTCCACGATATTTTTCATATCCCACGGCGCAAGGAACTGACCTTTTTTAATGTTGATCACTTTTCCGGTGCGCGCCGCTGCCAGCAGCAAATCCGTCTGGCGGCAAAGAAACGCCGGAATCTGCAAAATATCCACATGCGGCGCCACAATCTCGCACTGCTCTTCGGTGTGAACATCCGTAATCACCGGGCAACCCAACTCATTGCGGATCTCGTCAAACAGCGGCAGCGCCTTCACCAGCCCAATACCGCGCTTACCCGCAATACTCGTCCGGTTCGCCTTGTCATAAGACGATTTATAGATGAACGGAATGCCTAGCTTATTGGTAAGCTTGATCAGGCTTTCCGCCATAAACAGCGTATGGTCGCGGTTCTCGATCTGGCAGGGTCCTGCAATCAGAACCAGCGGCAAATCATTGCCGATTTTCACCGGCCCAATCGTAATATGGCGTAAAGGAGAGGTCATGCGGCATCTTTCTGCTTATTATAGCCTAATTTATCGTGAATATTCTGGATGATTAAATTTGCAAGTTCAGGCTCTTTATGCATACGACCTCTTCGATTATGCAGAGGTGCATATAACAACCCGCCATTGCATTTTCCTAATTCTAAACCCCAATATTTGGCCGAGCGTAAGCAAACAACAATACGCTCACCCGCTTCCGCCTCCTTAAATAATGTAGATTGCGCCCAATTTAATGTAACTCGACTTGATGGGAGCGCAGAAAGCATATGATGGTGCTTAAAAGTTTTAGAATGATAAGCCCCAATATTTAGAATAGCAATTTTGTCATTCACCAAATTAGGATTGATTCCAAATTGTTTAAGCACCTTTGACCACCAGTCATAATGCGGAGGATTTTCTTTGTAAGTAGGTAAGGAAGCTAAACCTGTACGCTGTTTGGCGTGATGCTCTTGTCCCTCTTCATTTGAGGCAAGTATTGTGTCATGCGGGTCATACCCTGGAGATAAAAAAAGCAAGACTACAGGTGCAGTTTTTAAGGGACCGAAATATGCTCCCGGCAAACAATCCAAATTGAAATTATGTTTGTCATGTAAACGTGAAAATACTTTCTCATCTTCTGGGTGTATGCGGGCATCCTGCTTTATACCAGCCCAGAAGTTAAAAATATCATCCATTTAATTAGGCCGCCTTGTTCTTTGCTTTCTTGCTATTTGCAATAGCCGCCGCCACAAAAGACGAGAACAGCGGGTGCGGCTGGAACGGACGCGATTTCAATTCCGGGTGGAACTGCACGCCAACATACCACGGATGCGTTTTCAGCTCTACGATTTCCGGCAGATTCCCGCCGGGCGAAACACCGGAGAACACCATGCCCTTAGGCTCGAACTGGTCGCGATACTGGATATTCACCTCATAACGGTGGCGGTGACGTTCCGTAATCGCATCAGCGTTATAAATCTTCGCAGCCAAACTACCCGGCGCAAGCTCGCACTCATACGCACCCAAGCGCATCGTGCCGCCAAGGTCGCCATCGGTACGGCGCGTTTCCAGCACATTGCCGCGCATCCATTCGGTCATCAGCCCAACCAACGGCCCAAGCCCGGACTTATCTTCATAAGGCCCAAACTCGGTCGAGCTTGCGTCAGTAATGCCCAGCACATTGCGCGCATATTCAATCACCGCAAGCTGCATGCCAAAGCAAATGCCCAGATACGGCTTATTATTCTCACGCGCATACGTGATCGCCGCCAGCTTGCCCTGCACGCCGCGCTCGCCAAACCCACCGGGAACCAGCACCGCGTCCACATCGCGCAAAGCTTTCGCCACATCCTGCTTTTCAAAACCCGCAGCATCAATCCAGCGCACATGCACCCGCGCCTCGTTGGAAATACCGGCATGGTCCAGCGCTTCGGTCAGCGACTTATACGCATCCCCAAGCCCCGTATATTTACCCACGATAGCAACCGTCACTTCCGCTTTCGGATGCTGCACGCGCTTCAGAATTTCGCTCCAGCGCGACAAATCCAGCACACCTTTTTCTTCAATGCCAAAAATCTTCAGCACCTGCTTGTCAAAGCCCTGCTCGCTATAACGCTGCGGCACTTCATAAATGCTCGAAACATCCAGCCCCTGAATCACGCGCTCTTCGCGAATATTGCAGAACAGCGCAATTTTGCGGCGTTCCGAAATGGGAATTTCGCGGTCCGCGCGGCACAAAAGCACATCCGGCTGAATACCAATCGCGCGCAATTCCTTCACCGAATGCTGCGTAGGCTTCGTCTTCAATTCCTTCGCCGCCGCAATATAGGGAACCAAGGTAAGATGAATATACATCACCCGCTCACGCCCCAGCTCATACCCAAGCTGGCGAATCGCTTCCAAAAACGGAAGGCCTTCAATGTCACCCACCGTGCCACCGATTTCGCACAACACGAAATCTTCCTGATCCGTATCTTTCAGGATAAATTCTTTGATCAAATCCGTCACATGCGGAATAACCTGCACGGTCCCGCCGAGGTAATCCCCGCGGCGTTCCTTGGTGATCAAGGTCGAATAAATCTGCCCCGTCGTCACCGAGTCGCTACGGCGCGCATTCACGCCCGTAAAACGCTCATAATGCCCAAGGTCAAGATCGGTTTCCGCGCCGTCATCGGTCACGAATACTTCGCCGTGCTGGTTCGGGTTCATCGTGCCGGGGTCCACGTTCAGATATGGGTCCAGCTTGCGCAGGCGCACCTTATACCCGCGTGCCTGCAACAATGCGCCAAGGGATGCGGATGCAAGCCCTTTCCCTAAGGAAGAAACTACGCCGCCTGTAATAAAGATAAAACGTGCCATAGTTTATTCTGGCTTCGGTACGCTAGGGGTAGATTTTTTCGCAGCCGCCTTCGGCGCTTCCGTCTTTTCAGCCTTGTCCGCCTTCACCGCCGTATCCTTAGTGGTTTCTTCTTTTGCGGCGTCTTTGGTCAGCGGCGCTTCTTCCGTAATGCTCGTGGATTCCACGATGGAATGCGTCGTCATCCGGTTTGCAATCACGGCCAGCACAAGGCTCAGCACCATGAACGTACCCGCAAGAATGGCGGTTGTGCGCGTCATCAAATTCGCAGTGGCGCGGCCCGTCATGAACTGGTTGCCGCCGCCGCCCGAAAGACCGCCCATACCATCGCTATCAGTGCGCTGGATAAGAATCATCATAATAAGGAACAGCACCACGATGCTGTGAATAACCATTAAAACCGTATATAAACCCATAAATCCTTACCTTCGTTATACTGCGGCCGAAATAATCCGGCAAAATTCCTCTGCTTTGAGCGAAGCCCCGCCCACCAGCACCCCGCCAACCCCTGCCGTATGCAGGATATCGCGGGCATTATCACCCTTCACCGATCCGCCATAAAGCACTGGAATAACACCAGTATTCTTACCCGTTTGCCCAGAGGCAACCGCAAGAATATGGGCGTGCATGGCGGCAATATCGTCTGTCGTGGGCGTAGCACCAGAACCAATAGCCCAAACCGGCTCATATGCAAGTACAAAATCTTGCGATTCCGCCTCCTTAGGCAGGCTTTCGCGAACCTGCTTCCCCACCACTTCAAGGGCTTGACCGGCTTTGCGCTCCGCCTCGCTCTCCCCAATGCAGATAATGGGGGTTAGCCCCGTTTGCAAGGCCCGCGCCGCTTTCAGCCGCACCACCTCGTTTGTCTCACCATAATAGGTCCGCCGCTCCGAATGCCCTACAATCACATAGGCCGCCCCGGCGTCTTTCAGCATTTTAGCGCTCGTTTCGCCCGTATAGGCTCCTTCGGGCAACCCGTGGCAATCCTGCCCGCCCAGCTTGGTGCGCTTAGCGCCCTTGATAAAGTAATTCACCTGCGCAATCAGCACTCCCGGCGGGCACATCACCACCTCGATTCCGTCGCCTTGCGCGTCCGCATGTTGGCTCACAGCCGTGGCTAGGGCTTGCGCCATGGCAGGCTCACCGTACATTTTCCAGTTACCAGCAATTATTTTTTTCATGCCTACGTGTCTAACCCATCAAAAACCCTTTTACAATCCTGTTTTGTCGTGTAATTCTCACCGCCTAAAAATCATTTATTCAAGAACTTACATAGCATGTTGAACAATTTACAAACCTCCGCCCACGGCGTCGTCGCCAAAATCCTCCTCGCGCTCCTGTGCCTGAGCTTCGCCGTATGGGGCATTGACGACATGATCCGTAATCCCGACCGCAATAAAACCATGGCCCGCGTCGGCGGCACCGCCATCACGTCCGACCAGTACATGCGCGCCCTGCACAACGAAAATGAAAATATCCGCCGCCTCATGGGTGACAATTACTCCCCCGAAGCTGTGAAGAACATGAACGTTGAAGGCTACGTGCTGCAAAACCAGATCAACCACCGCCTGCTGAAGCTTGAAAGCGTCAATCTCGGCCTCATCCCCGGCGATATTGATGTAGTGCGCCGTATCCGCAGCAACCCCAGCTTCCAGGACAGCAAAGGCAATTTTGACAAAGCCATTTTTGAATCCATGCTGCGCAACATCAACACCAGCGAAAAGGCCTACGTAGACCAGCTCCGCGAAGACATGGCCATCAACATCCTGCTCGACACGCTCTCCGCTGGCACACCGCAGTCCGACCTCATCGCCCCCACGTTGCTGCACTCCCGCGAAGAAGGCCGCCAGATCACGCTCTACTCTTTAAATGAAAGCATGGTCACCACCGTCGGCACCCCCGACGACGCCGCCATCAAAACCTATTACGACCAGCACCCGCATGAGTTCACCGCGCCGGAACTGCGCGAATTCAGCTTCGTCACCATCACTGCCGACGACGTGCCCAAAAACCCCTCCGCCGACGAAGAAGCCCTGAAGGCCGCCTACAACGACCGCCTCGAAGATTACAAGCGCCCTGAGCGCCGCGCCGTCGAACAACTGCTCTACAGCTCCGAAGCGCAGGCTAAAAAAGCGTACGACATCGTAAAAACCGGCAAATCCTTCGCCGATACCGCAAGTGCCGTTGAGCCTTTGAACAAGGGTGCCATCAGCATGGGCAAAGTTGAACGCCACAATATCTTCGACAACGCCGCCGACACCGTATTCAGCCTGAAAGCGGGCGAAACCTCCGAGCCGGTGCAAAGTCCCTTCGGCTGGCACATCTTCCACGTCTCCGCTATCGAGCCGCCGTCGGTCGCACCATTTGAAGAAGTGCGCCCCGCCCTGCAAAAAGAACTGCAGCAGCGTAACAACGACGAAGCCCTGAACAAGCTCGCAAACCAGGTTGAAGACGCCCTCGCCGGTGGCAGCTCGCTGCCCGAAGCCGCCAAGGAATATAAGCTGAAACAAATCACCATGGGCCCCGTAACCATGGAAGGCAAAGACGCGTCCGGCAAAGCCGCAACGCTCCCCGCGCTCGATAAATTCATGGAAACCGTCTTCAAAACCGAAGAAAAAACCGAGTCCCCCATCATGACGTCCAAAGGCGGCGTGTTCTACATTGTGCGCGCCGAAAATGTCACGCCCGAACATCTGCGCCCGCTGGATGAAGTAAAAGCCCAGGTCATCAAAGGCTGGCAACATGAAGAGCGCGCCCACGCCCTCGCAGCTCTTGCCGCCAAAGCCAGCGACGAATTCGCAGGCAGCACCAGCACGTCCGCCATCGTCTCCAAATACAAAATGGATACGCTCAGCAAAAGCGTGATCAAGCGCTCCAGCCATGTCGCCAAAGACATCTCCATGCCGCCGCAACTCGTCACCGACGCGTTCAGCCGCAAGATGAATGAAGGCACCAGGGCCTACCCCGCAAGCAACGGCGCATACCTGCTCGCCGTGCCCGATAGCGTCGTGGCCGTAAGCACGCCCGACAAAGACCCCAAGCTCGCCACCTCCCTTGCAGAAATAAACCGCAACCTGCAAACCACCACCCAGAATGAAATCATTGACGAATACACGGACTACCTGCGCAGTAAATACGCCGTTAAAATCAATGAGGACGTGTTCCGTTCGGTAACCAACTAATGTTGCCGATGCCGAACCCCACCGTGTTCCCAAGCAAAGAGGCCTTCAATCAGGGCTTCGAACGCGGGCTATCGCAGCTGGTTTGGACCACCGTCACCGCCGACCTCGACACGCCCGTCTCCGCCATGTTGCGGCTGATGGAAGCCGAGCGCCCCTGCTTCCTGCTCGAATCCGTCGAAAAAGGTGAAATCCGTGGCCGCTATTCGGTCATCGGCCTGCGCCCCGACCTCATCTGGCGTTGCGTCGGCGATCGTGCCGAAATCTTCCACTCCGACACCATGACCGGAACCCCCATCTCTTGCGAAGAAGACAGCCTCACGTCACTGCGCAAGCTCTATGAATGCTCCAAGCTCGACATCCCCGACGGCCTGCCGCCCATGAGCGCGGGCCTTGTGGGTTACATGGGCTACGACATGGTAAAGCTCATGGAAAAACTGCCCGACACATTGCCCGATTCCATCGGCATTCCCGACAGCTGTTTCCTGCGCCCCAAACTCATGGTGATCTTCGATTCCGTGAGCGATAAAATGTTCATCGTCACTGCCATCTGGGCCGACGGCAAACGCACCGATGCCGACGCTGCCTACGCCGCCGCCCTCGCCCGCATACGCTATGTGCTGGACAAACTCGCAAGCCCCCTGCCCACGCCCGACAAGCGCGACTATGACGCGGTGGCCATGTCTGATTTCGCATCCAACACCACCCGCCAGCATTACGATGGCATGATTGACCAGGCCAAAGACTACATGCGCGCCGGCGACATCTTTCAGGTGGTGCTCTCGCAGCGCTTCTCCGCCCCCTTCTCCCTGCCGCCCTTCTCCATGTACCGCGCCCTGCGCCAGCTAAACCCTTCGCCGTTCCTGTTTTACTTAAACTTCGGCGATTATGCCCTCGTTGGCTCCAGCCCCGAAATCCTCGTGCGCCTGCGCGACGGCGAAGTCACCATCCGTCCCATCGCCGGAACCCGCAAGCGTGGCCGCGACCGCGACGAAGACCGCCTCCTCGCCGCCGATCTGCTCTCCGATCCCAAAGAAATCTCCGAGCATCTCATGCTCCTCGATTTAGGCCGCAACGACGTAGGTCGCGTCGCCAAAATCGGCAGCGTGCAAACCACCATGCGCATGCAGATCGAAAACTATTCCCACGTCATGCACATCGTCTCTAACGTGGTCGGCGAAATGGACCCCCGCTTCGATGCGCTTTCCGCGCTCATCGCAGGCTTCCCCGCCGGAACCGTCTCCGGCGCTCCCAAAATCCGCGCTATGGAAATCATTGATGAACTTGAAGCCGAGCGCCGCAGCTTCTACGCGGGCTGTATCGGCTACTTTTCCGCCAACGGCAACATGGACACCTGCATCGCCCTTCGCACCGGCCTCATCAAAGATGGCCGCCTGCATATTCAGGCTGGCGGCGGTATTGTCGCCGAATCCGACGCCGAATCCGAATATCAGGAATCCCTGAACAAGGCCCGCGCCCTGATGCGCGCCGCCGAAGAAGCCGCCAAATTCACTTAATAGAGCGGCGCTAAAAGCAGTGCGCTAACGGCGACCGCCGCCACCGCGTACGACTGGCCCCGAAGGACCCCTTGGCCCCGCCGGACCCCTCGGCCCCGCACTTGCACCACCGCGTGAAGAAGCGCTCGTTGCGCGCGAACCCGGCTGGCCGCCGCGCGATGCATTAAACGCCTTAACTGTATTCTTGCTCACGCGGCCAAACAGCTTGCGCAGCATGTTGCCCACGGGCTTCAGCATGTTCTTGCCGTTACCCGTGCCCCACACGTTCGCGCCCTTCGTGCCCCACAGCGTAAAGCCCACACCGCCCCAAATATCGGCGTTTTGCGAACCCCACACGTTGTCGCCTGAAGTACCCCACACGTTGTCGCCGTACGTACCCCAAACGTTTTGGCTCATCGCGCCCCACGCGGTCGAGGCCACACTCTTCGGCCCGTCCACACCGTCAAAGAACATCGGCCTGTCTTCAGCAAAATGATTAGAAGACTGGGTCCCGCCATTATTTTGCAGGAAATGCATCGAGCCCATAGACTGGTAGTTGCCGCCATGCATCGCCGCCGAGCTATTGCCATGCACATTGATGGTCGCTTCATTCAGCGGCTTTCCCGTGCGCGGGTCAATCCCTGCTGCCTGCATCGCCTGCATCTTTTGCAGGTTGATGAAATAGGGGCTGTGCTTGTTAATTGCGTCGAAAATGGCAGCGTTCACGCGCCCGTTTTTCGGCTTGTAATCGCCGAGCGCGGTGCCGTTATTCGTCACCATCTTACCGTTCTTCACATTAATTTTCGCAACCACGTTCCCCGCAACGTCCATAATCTTACCGTTGCGCTGCACCATACCGTTGCTGAAGATTTTCTTTTCCACGATCACGCGCTGGCGAATCGCTTTTTGTTCCTTGGCCGCCTTTTTCATCGCCACTTCTTTGAGTGCGCGTTCGGCTTTGGTAGACATGATGCGCCCGCCATTTTTGATGTTGACTTGCTTTTTGCTGGCCTTCATCTTCATGTCCATAATCATTTTGAATCGCTCGCGGGAGTCGAGCTTGCCGCCCTTTTCCATTTCGAGCTTCAGGATTGCGCGGGCAAGGCTTTGCTTACCGTCCCGATCACGTCCACCTGAGAAAAAACGTACACCTGCCATACATTTAGTATATATAAAATTACAGAAATCCGCTATGTCTTTTTCTAAAGGTTAATGAAATGTCAAGGCCCATGAAAAGAGCATTATTT
>JAYULW010000005.1:0-25354 GCA_043763155.1 Alphaproteobacteria bacterium
CTTGCCGAAATCCTCAAGGCCGAGAAGCTCGTCGTGCTGACGAACACGCCGGGCGTGCTCGACAAAAACGGTAATCTACTCACCGGGCTGACCGCCAAAAAAATCGACGATCTGTTTGCCGACGGCACGATTTCCGGCGGCATGCTGCCCAAGATCGGGTCCGCGCTCGAGGCGGTCAAGAACGGCGTCAACTCGTGCCACATCATCGACGGCCGGGTCGAGCACGCCGTGTTGCTGGAGGTTCTGACTAGCGATGGCGTGGGCACCTTGATCAAGCGCCGTTAGTGCGGCTGCGCAAGGGAGGGCGGTGATGAAATTCAACCGGGTCTGGGTGTTCGATCTCGACAACACCCTGCATAACGCGAGCCCGCATATTTTTCCGCACATCAATCGCGCGATGACCGCTTACATTGAAACGCATCTCGGTCTCGACGAGGCCGGCGCGGGCGCGCTGCGCCTGCATTATTGGCAACGCTATGGCGCAACCTTGACCGGCCTCATGCGCAACCATGCGACCGACCCGCGGCATTTTCTGCGCGCGACGCACGAATTCACGGCGCTCGACCCGATGGTCGTGCGGGAGCCGGGACTGCGCGCGACGCTGTCGCGCCTGCCTGGCCGCAAACTCGTGTTTTCGAATGCGCCGATTCACTACGCCAGTGCGGTTCTCGATATCCTCGGCATCGCCGATTTGTTCGACGACGTATTGTCGATCGAACATACACGCTACCGGCCCAAACCGGACAGCTATGGTTTTCTCAAGCTGTTTCGCCGCAATCGCGTGCGCGCCCGCGCGTGCATCATGGTCGAAGATACGCTGGTGAATCTGAAGACGGCCAAGAAGCTCGGCATGTCCACCATCTGGGTGGCGCGGGCGGCGCGCATTCCCGCCTATGTCGACTTCAGCATCAAAAATCTATTGCAACTGCCGCGCCTCGCGTGGCACCTTAATTAACATTCAAAGCGGGGAGGGAACATGGGTAAACGTGGAGACCGCAAGCTGCAAATTCTGCAAACGCTCGCGCGTATGCTGGAGCAGCCGGCGTCGGAAAAAATCACGACCGCCGCGTTGGCTGCCCATCTGGAGGTGTCCGAGGCCGCGCTATACCGGCACTTCGCGAGCAAGGCGCAGATGTTCGAAGGCTTGATCGAATTCATCGAGGAGACGCTGTTTGGACTGATCAACAAGATCACCACTGAAGAAAAAAGCGGCGTCAAGCAGCTCGAGTCGATCACCGCGATGCTGCTTGGTTTCGCGCAGAAAAACCGCGGCATGACGCGCGTGCTGATCGGCGATGCGCTCGTGCATGAGAATCAGCGCCTGCAGTTGCGAATCAATCAGCTGCACGATCGCGTTGAAGCGACGCTCAAACAGGCGTTGCGCTTCGCGGCGGGTCAACACGAAATGGCCGCGATGGAGGACCCGTCGGCGCGCGCGAACCTGATCATGAGTTTTATCACGGGCCGCTGGCATCAGTACGCAAAAAGCGGATTCAAGCGCGATCCGATGCAGTACTGGAGCGAGCAATTTCGCATGCTGCTTGCGGAGTAAATCGCCGCATTTTGACGGAGAGACCTATGACGATTACCACCCAGCAGCTCGCCGAGCTGTTAATCGGGATTGCCCGTTCCCAGCAGGCGATCATCGACGGCGTCGAAAGCATGAAAGCGGGGTTCAAGAGCACTCACCTTGGGCCATCGCTCGACAGCGTTGCGAAGATCCGATCGACCGGCCGGGCCCTCACGTTGCAGGATTTTCCGGCGCGTGTGCTCGTTCAATGCCAGGGCCGTGCGGGTCCCAACCTCGAGCAGGTCGTCAAGGATCTTGAGGATCTGCTGTCCGGAAAAATAACGACACCTTCCGCCATCGCGCCGGCGACTGCACGCGCTGCCAACGCAGCGCCGCGCCCGGCACCGGCTGCTGCCGCGCCCGCTGCTCCGGCAGCGCCAGTTGCGGCGGCCCACCCGGCGCCTGCCGACAACGATCTCGATATGACTTGAACGCGTAGCGGCGCCATCGATAGCTGATCGGCGCGCTGTGCATCGCTCAAAGTTTGCCGCAGACGGCGCAGGTCGCGTCGCGTTGCAGCCGCACCGTGCGCCATTCCATCGACAATGCGTCGAGCAGCAGCAGGCGGCCGCTGAGCGACGTGCCGATGCCGGCGATCAGTTTCAGCGCCTCTGCCGCTTGCATCGAACCAATGATGCCCACCAGTGGCGCGAACACGCCCATCACGGCGCAGCGCATGTCTTCATCGTCTCCGCTTTCGGGAAACAGGCAGTGGTAGCACGGTGCTGCCCGGTCGCGTCGATCGAACACTGCGATCTGGCCATCGAAGCGCACACCGGCGCCTGACACGAGCGGCTTCGCGTTGGCGACGCACGCGCGGTTGAGCGCGTGGCGCGTCGCAAAGTTGTCGCTGCAATCAAGCACGATGTCGGCTTCGCGCACGAGTTGATTGAAGCGCTCACCGCTCACTCTTTCATTGAAGGCACGCACTTTAACTTCAGGATTGATGCCGGCAAGCGTGCGTTCGGCTGACGCTGATTTAGCCATGCCGAGCGCATCTCCGCGATGCACGATCTGGCGCTGCAGATTGGTCAAGTCGACCGTGTCGCCGTCGCAGATCGTCAAGGTGCCGACGCCAGCCGACGCCAGATACAAAGCGACCGGCGAGCCGAGACCGCCCGCGCCCATGATGAGCGCGTGCGCGCCGGCGATTTTTTGCTGGCCGTCGATGCCGATTTCAGGCAACAAAATATGCCGGCTGTAGCGCAGCAGTTGCTCGTCATTCATGGAAGGCCGCCTAAAACAAAACGCCCGGACCGAGCCGGGCGTTGTGACAAAACGCCCGGACGGGGCCGGGCGTGTGCGAGAACCAGGCTGCGTCAGCGCGCGCTGGCACGCGTAGTCGTGCCGCGGCTCTTTAGAAACGAAATGGCCTGCGACAACTCGTAATCACTTTTGGCGACGACTTCGCCCGGTTCCGGCTTGGTGTCTTTTTCATCGACATCCTTTGGCCGCGGCGCGGGCGTGAAGTTAAACGCGTTGGCGACCGGTGCTGCCGGTCCGGCCTCGGCCTTTTCGTCCTTCGGACGTTCGTTGCTCAAGTGCTTGTCGAGATCGGATTCACGCAGTTTCAACGCCGGATCGCGGCCCGCGTTGCCATCATCGAGAATGATGTCGGGCACAATTCCCTTGGCCTGAATCGAGCGGCCATTGGGCGTGTAGTAACGCGCCGTCGTGAGTTTGATCGCCGTGCTGTTGCCGAGCGGCAATATGGTCTGCACCGAACCTTTGCCGAAGGTTTGGGTGCCCATGATGACAGCGCGCTTGTGGTCCTGTAATGCACCGGCAACGATTTCGGAGGCCGATGCAGACCCGCTGTTGACGAGCACGACCATCGGCACGTTTTTGATTTCCGCCGGCAATTTGGAAAGGTAATCATCCTTGGTACGCCCGCGCACGTAATTTTCCGGGCTCGCGGTGAGGCGCATTTTTGCGTCCTCAGTGCGGCCGTCCGTATAAACCACGAGCGTGTTTTGCGGCAGGAACGCGGCCGACACGGCGACGGCGCCATTGAGGAGCCCGCCGGGGTCGTTGCGTAAATCGAGCACGATGCCGCGCATCTCACCCTGGTTTTGTTTGTACAAAGTCTGAATCGCCGCGGCGAGCGTTTCGCCGGTATGTTCCTGAAACTGGGTCACGCGGAAATACGCGTAGCCCGGCTCGAGCAACTTGGATTTGACGCTTTGAATCTTGATGACCGCGCGGGTCAGCGTGACGACGAGCGGCTTCGGGTCGCCCTTGCGCACGATGGTGAGCGTGATCGGCGTGTTAGGTTTGCCGCGCATGCGCTTGACGGCGTCGTTCAGCGTCATGCCTTTGACGGAGGTCTCGTCCAGCTTGACGATGAGGTCGCCCGGCTTGACGCCGGCGCGCGAAGCCGGCGAATCGTCGATCGGGGAAACGACTTTTACAAAACCGTCTTCCATGCCGACTTCGATG
Source organism: Alphaproteobacteria bacterium (assembly GCA_043763155.1). Taxonomy (GTDB): domain Bacteria; phylum Pseudomonadota; class Alphaproteobacteria; order Rickettsiales; family SXRF01; genus JANYBV01. The sequence goes on from JAYULW010000005.1 coordinate 4,010, forward strand.
CCAAGCCCGCCGAATTCGCCCTGGGTGCCGACTTGCAATTCGCGAAACGCGTCCTGGTCGAGGTAAGCCGAGTGCGGATCAAGGCCGGCGAGCATGCCGGTGATGGCTTCGGTAATGAGCTTCTTGTCCTCGACGGTTTCGACGTAGTCGCTCTTTATGCGGCCGAATACTTCAGTGAAAGCGCGCAGCTCCTCGACCGGCAGCGGACCCAGCACTTCGCGCTGGGCGACGGCCGAGAAATTCAACGAGATCATGACGCCCAGGCACACGCCCAGCGCGATCAATCCGAATTGCTGCAGTTTGCTGCGCATTTCAAAACTCCTGTGAGAATCGCGGCGAAACCATCAAGTTCACCGTAAACTGACCCAACCCAGGGGATCGAACGCAACACCCTGGTGCCGGATTTCGAAGTATAAACCCGAATCCATATTGCCGCCGCTGTTGCCGACGGCGGCGACCACTTCGCCGCTGCGCGCGGCGTCTCCGACCTGTTTGTACAGCGACTCGTTGTTGCCGTAGAGGCTCATATAGTCGTCGCCGTGATCGATGATCAGCAAGTTGCCGAACCCTCTCAGCCAATCTGCGAAAACCACCCGCCCGGGCGCTATTGCTTTGACTTCCTGCCCGGCGTGAGAGGCGATGAAAAGCCCCTTCCACAAAACGCCGCTGCCTTCCCTTTGGCCGCCGAAGCGGTTCTTAAGTTCCCCGCGAACCGGCAGCGACAGCCGGCCTTTGAGCTGACCGAACGCGCCGGTCACCGGCGCGCCATCGGGCAGTTTCTCATTGCGCAAGCGCGGCGGCTTTGCGCGTGCCAACATCTTGCTCAACTGCTCGACGAGCCTGGTCAGGCGTGTTTCATCGCGCTTCAACGTGGAGATTTCGCGCCGCTGTTTATCGATCTGGCGCGATACTTTCAGCAGTACGGCTTTGCGCGTGGCTTTTTCCGCTTCGAGACGTCGACGTTGCGCTTGTTGGGCCGCATTGATTGCAGCAAGTTCGGCGCTTTCCTGCTCGGTTTCCCGGGTGAGATCGGAAATGCGGCCGAGATTCGAGCGCAGGTTGCCAATCAGTTCAGCGCGCGCCCTCGCAAGATGCGTCAGATAATGAAGCTCGCGCGCAATCCGGTTAGGGTCCTGACGGTTAAGCAGGAGTTTTAACGCGTCGGGCTGGGCGCCGGTATATTGCTGATAAAGCAGGCGCGCGAGGTGAGTGCGCTGCGCTTCAAGGTCGCCGGTCGCGCGCTTGTTTTGCTCGCGCAAATCATCGAGCCGCGAATTGATTGCACGCTGATCTTCGGTGAGGCTGCGCAGCAGGCGGTTGCTATCCGAAATCGCGCGCTCTGATTCGCGCAACGCATCGGCCGTTTCATTTTTGGTTTCCTCGGATGCCGCGAGCGTCTTTTGCAACGCGTCGATGCGATCACGCAAGACCTTGAGCTCCTGCTTTTGCGCATTATTCTGCGGCTGTGCGGCCTGCGCACCGGTGCCCGGCACCGACAGCAGCAGTATGAGGAGAAACGCGCGGCTAGACAAAATCGATCAGCGGCGTGCCGGTCATTTCCGCGGGTTGAGGCAGCCCCATCATTTTCAGCAGCGTGGGCGCCACATCTTTAAGCGCGCCACCGGCGGCGACTTTGGCCTTGCGTCCGATGTAGAGCAGCGGCACGACGTTGAGCGTGTGCGCGGTATGCGCCTGGTGCGTTGCGTGGTCGTGCATCATTTCGGCGTTGCCGTGGTCGGCGGTGATGAACAGGCCGCCGCCTTTGGCGAGGGCTGCGTTCACCACGCGGCCAAGGCAGGTATCCACCGTTTGCACGGCAATCCGTGCGGCTTCGATGTTTCCGGTGTGGCCGACCATGTCGGTGTTGGCGTAGTTCACCACGATTACATCGTATTTGTCCTGCCCGATCACCTGCACGAGGGCGTCGGTGATTTCATTGGCCGACATTTCGGGCTGCAGATCGTAGGTGGCGACTTTGGGGGATGGGATGAGGATGCGCTCTTCGCCGGGGAATTCTTCTTCGCGGCCACCGTTGAAGAAGAAGGTGACGTGGGCGTATTTTTCGGTTTCGGCGATGCGCAGTTGCTTCAGGCCCGCGTCGGAGAGAACCTCGCCGAAGATTTTGGTCATGGGTTCGGGGACGAACAGCGGGGGCATGAGGGGGGTGAGCTTGCTGGAATATTCGTTCATGCCGAGTGTGGCTGCGAATTTTACGGTTTTGGCGCGGGGGAATTCGGCGAAGCCGGGGTCTATGAGGGCGGTCAGGATTTCGCGCACGCGGTCGGCGCGGAAATTGGCCATCATGATACCGTCGCCGTCGTTCATGCCGGCAAACGCGCCGATGGCACAAGGCAGCAGGAATTCGTCGGTTTTTTCGGCGGCGTAGCTTTGGTGGATGGCGTCGAGCGGGGTGGTGTAGCGCTCACCCTTGGCTTCCGTCATGGTGTCGTAGGCTTTTTGCACGCGGTCCCAGCGCTTGTCGCGGTCCATGGCGTAGTAGCGGCCTGAGAGGGTGGCCACCGTGACGTCGGGCAGGCCCGCGATGGCGGTGGCTAACATGGCCATGGCGCCGATGGCGCTTTGGGGGGGCGTGTCGCGGCCATCGAGGATGGCGTGGATGCGCACTGATAGGCCAGCCGCGGAGAGGAGCCGGGCGAGGGTTGCGATATGGTGCTGGTGGGAGTGGACGCCGCCTTCGGAGACGAGGCCCAGAAGATGGACCGTTTTGGTGGGGATGGCTTTGGTGAAGGCGATGAATTGGGGCTTTTGTTGCAGCGAACCGTCGGCGATGGCGGCGTCAATGCGCGGAAGATCCTGCATCAGGACGCGGCCAGAGCCGATATTCATGTGTCCTACTTCGGAGTTGCCCATCTGGCCCTCAGGCAGGCCCACATGCAGTTCGGAGGCGTTGATGAGGCCGTTTGGGTACTCGGCTTCGAGTTTGTTCCACACAGGGGTGATGGCGCTGGCGATGGCGTTGTCGGCCAGTTCTTCGCGGTGGCCCCAGCCGTCGAGTACGCACAGGATTAAAGGTTTGGGTACGGGGATGGTCACGTCGCGGCCCTCGGAAATTCGGTTAATCAGGTTATCCGGGGGAAGCGCTTTTACGGGTTTTCAGGCTGCTTAAGCAATGCCTTATTGGGGCGCTCCCCTGAGGTGACGTAATACACGGTTTTGGCGATATTGGTAGTATAATCTGCGAGGCGTTCCAGATTTTTGGCCGCGAAAACCACGTGGGTGCAGGCGATGACGTTCTGCGGGGATTGCTCCATTTCGCGCTGCATGGCGGTGAAGACCGCGTGGTAGAGGTCGTCAATTTCTTCGTCGCGCTTCCAGACGGCGAGTGCGCGGTCGGTGTCTTTTTCGTTGAAGGCGTCCAGCGAATCCATGAGCATTTCGGCGATGATGTCGGACATCTGCTCCAGCTGGAGAAGCACAGGCTCAGGCGCGAAATCGCCCATTTTGACGCTGCGCTTGACGGTGTTTTTGGCGAGGTCCCCTGCGCGCTCCAGCATCCCGGTGATTTTCAGGATGGAGGTGACGAAGCGAAGGTCCACGGCCATGGGGTTTTGCAGCGCAAGTACCACGGTTGCTTCTTCTTCGATCTGATGGTCGAGGGCGTTGATGTGTTTGTCGGCGGCTTTGGCCTGGCTTACCTGCTCGGTGGTGCGGGAGCGGAAGGATTCTTTGGCGGCCATGATCAGGCCCTTCACTTCGCCGCCCATGTCGAGGATGAGCTGCATGAGGTGTTGCAACTGGCTGTCGTAGCTGCGGAGGGTGTGCTGGCCTAGGTTCATCGGGACGAAAATCCTTAATAGAAATGTAAACAAGGCAAGGATACACTACAATGTTGAGGTTTTACAGGGTTTTCTGTGACCGCGTAGCTTAAGGGCCACAGAGTGCTATTTTTGCTGCTATTTGCGGCGTTGGGCGGGAATTTGGCAATGGGTGATGACAAGGGGTTTGAAGCTTGATATACCGCCTTGCATGCATCTTATCTCCCAACAATCCGAGCTTACGGCTTTCTGCGCGCAGGTGGCCGACGGGCGTTATATTACCGTGGATACCGAGTTTATCCGCGACAAGACGTATTTTCCGCGGCTGTGCCTGTTGCAGATTGCAAGCCCGGAGCATGCGGCGCTGATTGACCCGCTGGCGCCGGGGATTGACCTCGCGCCGGTTTTCGCGCTGATGCAGAAGGAATCGCTGGTGAAGGTGTTTCACGCGGCGCGGCAGGACATCGAGATTTTTTACATGCTGTCGGACCATATCCCCTCGCCTATTTTTGATTCGCAAGTGGCCGCCGCCGTGTGCGGGTACGGCGAGTCGGTGAGCTATGAGACGCTGGTGAACCGGATTGTGGGGGCGGAGCTGGATAAGAGTTCGCGCTTTACCGACTGGTCGGCGCGGCCTTTATCGGAGCAGCAGTTGAATTATGCGCTGTCGGATGTGACACACCTGCGCGTGATTTATGAAACGCTGAAGGCCCAGATTGATAAGGAAGGGCGCATGCAGTGGACGCAGGAAGAACACGCGCAGCTGACAGACCCGGCGATTTACCGGATTGACCCGACGGATGCGTGGAAGCGTTTGAAATATGGGAATATGCGGCCCAAGAACCTTGCGGCTTTGCGCGAACTGGCGAAGTGGCGCGAGCTTGAAGCGAGGAAGGCCGATGTGCCGCGCGGGCGCATTATCAAAGATGAGACGCTGGTGGAGCTGGCCTCGGTGATGCCGCGCAAGGAAAGCGACCTTTCGCGCATGCGGGGGATTGATAAGGGGCTTTCCAAGCCCAAGATGGATGCGATTTTGAATGCGGTGCAGGTGGCGCTTGCGCTGCAACCTGCTGATTACCCGCAGGTGAAGAACCATAAGAAGCCTTCGGAGAATATTACTTCGGCGGTGGCCATGCTGCAATTGCTGCTGAAGGTGCAGGCGGATGTGCATGGGATTGCCAGCAGTATGATTGCGGGCAAGGACGATATTGAGGCGATTGCGCTGGGCAAGGGCGCGGAAAATGCTGCGCTGCAAGGCTGGCGCGGGGATGTGTTTGGGCTTAAGGCGCAGGCGCTGATGCAGGGGAAGCTGAAGCTCTCGCTGAACCCCAAAAACAAACAAGTTGTTTTCGACGAAGCCGAATAGTGGAAAATGCCCTAAGCATTGCCGAGTCTTTGCTGCATGACCGCCACCGGCACGACCATGTGCCGCCCGCTGCCATCGGTGTGTATGCGTTTTATGTGGATATGGAAGACAGTGCGCAGTTGCTGCCGGTGATGACGGAAGCGCCGGGCCTGCTGTATGTGGGCATGAGCGAACAGGGTCAGGATGTGCGCAATCATTTTACGCAGCGTTCCAGCGGGTTTTCGGTGTTCCGGCGCTCGCTGGGCGCGGTGCTGAAGACGCGGCTGAAGCTGGAAGCCGTGCCGCGGGGCGCTGGCAGCTCTATCAACAATACCCGCAATTACGGGTTTACGCCTGAGGGCGAGGAGCGCTTAAGCGCATGGATGCGCGAGCATCTGAGTTTTTCCTATTATGTGCCGGACGCCGACATAAGCTTGCTGGAAAATGATGTGATCCGGGCCATGAAGCCGTCTTTATCGCTGAACGGATGGGACAATCCGCAGGCGAGGATGATACGGCTGATGCGCAAAGTATGCGTGGATGAGGCCTTGAAGAGGCTGGATGCCGCCGCTTAGCGCTTCGATTCCTTGATAATGGCCATGTTATCAATCAGGTTTGGGTAGTTGCGGCCCGCTTCTTGCGCGCGGGTGCGGGCTTTTTCGACCATTTCGGGGGTCATTTTGGTTTTTTTTCCGGTTTTTTGTGGTGTTTTGGCCCAAGGCGGGGTGGTTTTTGCCATTATCAGGCCTTTTTCTTGCGTTTTGAGGACTCGGCGCTGCCTTTGACTTCTTCCATTTTGGTGATCATGTCGCGCAGGCGGGCGGCGTCTTCGAATTCGAGGTCGGAAGCGGCTTCGAGCATCTTCTGGCGCAGGGCGAGGATGTATTTTTCCTTGTCCTTGCCCATGTCTTTGACTTCGTATTTTTTGGATTTGGTGTTTACGGTGTAGTGGTCCTGCTCGTACACGGATTCGATGATCTCGCCGATTTTCTTGCGTACCGATGCGGGGGTGATGCCGTGTTCCTTATTATAGGCTATCTGAACGGTGCGGCGGCGGTCGGTTTCGTCCAATGCGATTTTCATGGAATTGGTGATTTTATCGGCATAAAGGATCACTTTTGAGTCCACATTGCGGGCTGCACGGCCAATTGTCTGGATCAGGGAGGTTGCGGAGCGCAGAAAACCCTCTTTATCGGCATCTAAAATGGCAACTAACCCGCATTCGGGGATGTCTAGGCCCTCGCGCAGCAAGTTTACGCCGATTAGCACGTCGAATTTGCCCAAACGCAGGTCGCGGATGATTTCGATGCGTTCGAGCGTTTCCACGTCGGAATGCAGGTAGCGGCAGCCGATGCCGGCTTCGTCCATGTATTCGGTGAGTTCTTCGGCCATGCGCTTGGTGAGGGTGGTGACCAAGATGCGCTGCTGGCGCTTGATGACGATGTGGCATTCTGCCAGCAAATCATCAACCTGGGTTGCGACTGGCTTGATTTCGCATGGGGGGTCGGTGAGGCCGGTGGGGCGGATGACCTGTTCGGTGAAGACGCCGCCGGTGCGCTCCAGCTCCCATTTGGCGGGGGTGGCGGAGACGAAGACGGAATCGGGGCGCATTTTGTCCCATTCCTCGAACTTTAAAGGGCGGTTGTCGAGGCAACTGGGCAGGCGGAAGCCGTGGTCTACCAGCACGCGCTTGCGGGCATAGTCGCCGTTGAACATGCCGCCGATCTGGGGGACGGTGACGTGGGACTCATCGAGGAACAGGAGGGCGTTTTTAGGCAGGTATTGGAATAGCGTGGGGGGCGGTTCGCCGGGGGCGGTGCCGGAAAGGAAGCGGGAATAGTTCTCGATGCCTTTGCACATGCCGGTTTCTACCAGCATTTCAAGATCATAGGTGGTGCGTTGCTCCAGTCGCTGGGCTTCGACCAGTTTGTTTTGGGCGTAAAGCTCGGCGAGGCGCTGCTTCAGCTCGTCTTTGATCTGGTGGATGGCGCGGTCCACTGTGGGGCGGGGGGTGACGTAGTGGGAATTGGCAAAAACCTCGATATCGCGCAGGGTTACCTTGCGCTCGCCGGTGAGGGGGTCGAACTCGCTGATGGTTTCCACCTCGTCGCCGAAGAAGGTGACGCGCCATGCGGTGTCTTCGTAGCTGGGCGGGAAGACATCTATGGTGTCGCCGCGCACGCGGAAGGTGCCGCGGTGGAAGTCCATGTCGTTGCGCTTGTATTGCAGTTCGATGAGCTTCTGGATGAGGTCGCGCTGGGGAAGGGTCTGGGCGATATGAAGCTTGATGACCATGCTGGAATAGGTCTCAGCCGAGCCGATGCCGTAAATGCAGGAGACGGAGGAGACCACGATCACATCGTTGCGGCTTAGGAGCGAGCGGGTGGCGGAGTGGCGAATGCGCTCGATCTGCTCGTTAATGGAGGAGTCTTTTTCGATGAAGGTGTCGGATTTGGCAACGTAAGCTTCGGGCTGGTAATAATCGTAATAGGAGACGAAATATTCCACGGCGTTATTGGGGAAAAAGCTTTTCATTTCAGCATATAGCTGGGCGGCGAGAGTCTTGTTGTGCGCCATGATCATGGCGGGGCGCTGGAGGGTGTTGATGAGGTGGGCCATGGTGAAGGTTTTGCCGGAGCCGGTGACGCCCAGCAAAACCTGGTCGTGTTCGTGGGCTTGCACGCCCTTGATGAGGGAGGCGATGGCCTTGGGCTGGTCGCCTGCGGGCTGGAAGTCGGAGACAAGTTCAAATTTGGACATGGAGTGAATATAGCGCGGCAGCGCTGCTATTCAAGGATTAGCGGCCGGGGTTCTTTTTGGAGCTGACGGCGGGGCTGTTGCCGAAAATGCCGCCGTTGGACATGACTTTGACCAGCGGGGGGGCAACGATGATCATGATGAAGGCGGGAAGGATGCAGATGATGAGCGGGATGGTGATAAGCACCGGAATGCGGGCGGCCTTCTGCTCGGCGGCGAACAGGCGGGTGGTGCGGATTTCTTCGGCCAGCACGCGCAGGGTGTCTACCAGGCTTGTCCCGAATTTTTCGGTTTGGATGAGGGAGGAGACCAGCGTGCGGAAGGGGATGATTTCGGTGCGGTCGGCGAGGTTTTGCAGCGCGATGACGCGGTCGTTGAGCATGGTGAGTTCGAGGCGGGTGCGGTCCAGCTCGGAGACCATTTCGGGGTACATGGTGCGCATTTCTTTGCAGACGCGATTTAGCGCGGCGTCGAGGCCAAGGCCCGATTCGATGCAGACGAGCATGAGGTCGAGCATTTCGGGGAAGGCTTCGAGGAGTTTTTTATGGCGCTTGGATTTGCGGTTCTGGATGTAGATGTCGGTGCCGCGCAGGCCCATCAGCAGGTAAAAGCCCGCAACCAGCAGGCTGGTGAAAATGTCGGAGCCGGTATAGCCCTCGGTGAAGAAGGCGCTGTAGGTGTTGGTGATGGCCATGAAAAGCGCCACGGGCTGCACCACGTAGCGGAAGAAGAGGTAATAGGTGACGGCATGGTCGGAGGTGATGCCTGCGCGCTGCAGGGTGACGCTTAAGTCGCGCTGGCCGGTTGCGTCTACCTTGAAGAATTTGAGGGCTTTTTCGCAGAACTCGGCGAAGGGGGAGGATTCTTCGACTTCTTCCTCAGAGACGAGGTTGGGGTCAATGACGGACTTCACCTTCTGCGTAAGCTTGTTGGCGCGGAAGATGTGCATCACGGCCATGTAGAGCGTGAAGATGGTGACCGCTATGATGGCGGCGGCAATGTAGGTGGTGTTGAGCATGGGGTTCATAGCGTGCTCATACTTTGATATTCACCATTTGCCTTACGATGAAAATGCCGAGGCTTACGATGCCCAGCGTGAAGCCCAGGATGGTGTGGCCCATGGGGGTGGTGAAAAGCGGGGTCAGGTGGTCGGGCGAGATCATGAGAATGAGGCCCGCTTCGGCAAACGGCATGCTGCCCAGCACCCACGCCGTTGCGCGGCCCTCAGAGGCGAGGGCCTTGATTTTCATGCGCAGGTATTTGCGTTTGCGGATGATGCCGGAAAGGTTGTTGAGCACTTCGGAGAGGTTGCCGCCTACGTCCTGCTGCACGCTGAGCACGATCACGAAAAAGCGGACGTCTTGTTCGTCAATACGGTAGGACATGCGCTGGAGGGCTTCGATCAGGGAGCTGCCATAGGCGATTTCGTCGGCGACCTGCTTGAACTCGGTGGAAACGGGGACTTGCGTGTTTTCAGCGACCATGCGGATGGCGGAGTTCAGGGGATAGCCAGAGCGCACCGAACGCACAATCATGTCGAGGGCGTCGGGGAAGTAATTCAGGAAGGCGGCGTTGCGCTTATTGATGCGGCGGCGGATGTACCAGAAGGCAAAAATATACGATACGCCGAAGGCAACAGCGAAGGCGAGGATGCCCAGCGCTTTGCTGGCATACAGCGCGACCATGAAGACGATGATGCAGGCGAGGAAGAAGCCGTTTACGCTGCTGCCCATGCCTGCGCGCATGAGGCGGGGCCGTGCGGCATTGGCCAGCGGCATGGTGTAAAATACGGTGGAAAGCAGGCCGCCTTTTTCCTGGCTGCGCAGCACAGAGAGGTTGTCTTCCACCTCTTCGATGGGGCGGTCCTTGGCCAGCTTTTGCAGCATGTGGCGGGTGTATTGGGTGGTGTCGGCGAGGATGTGCTTGGGGATAAGCGCAATGACGATGGCGTAGACCGCGATGCCGATGATGACTGCTATGACGACGGGGGGCATGGGGGTTCCCTCACATCAGCTGGGTTTAAGGCAGTCCAGCATCTCTGCTTCTTTGCCGAAATAGGCGGCTTGGTCGAGGAATTTGGGATGCGCGCCGGTGCAAATATATTCGCCCGTGAGGATGCCGTTGTCGTCGAGCGGGCCGGGCTTGAAAATGAACAGGGTTTGCAGTTTGATGTCGCCGTTTTCGATGCCTACCACTTCGTCAATCTGGGTGATGCGGCGCTTGCCGTCGCGCTGGCGCGCGATTTGAATTACCAGATGCACGGCGCTGGATATTTGCTGGCGCAAGCTTGTCATGGAGATGCTGATGGCGGACATGCCGACCAGGTTTTCGATGCGCGAAATGGCGTCGCGCGGGGAGTTGGAGTGGATGGTGCCCATGGAGCCGTCGTGGCCGGTGTTCATGGCGGAGAGCATGTCTACCACCTCGTCGCCACGGATTTCGCCGAGGATGATGCGGTCGGGGCGCATGCGCAGGGCGTTTTTTACGAGGTGGCGCTGGGTGACTTCGCCTGCGCCTTCGATGTTGGCGGGGCGGGTTTCCATGCGCAGCACGTGGGGCTGCTGGAGCTGGAGTTCGGCGGCGTCTTCGATGGTGACGACGCGCTCGCCCAGATCAATGTTGCCGGAAAGGGCGTTTAGCAACGTGGTTTTGCCGGAGCCGGTGCCGCCGGAGATGATGATGTTGAGGCGAATCTGGCCACAGATTTTGAGGAATTTAGACATGGCTTCGCTCATGGAGCCGAGCTTGGTGTAGGCATCCAAACCCATCTTCTGCTTTTTGAATTTGCGGATGGAGATGAGGCAGCCATCGAGCGCGAGCGGGGGGATGATCGCGTTGAAGCGGGAGCCGTCGGGCATGCGGGCATCCACCATGGGGCTGGATTCGTCAATGCGGCGGCCCACGATGGAGACGATCTTTTGCACTACGCTTAAGAGGTGGCGCTCGGAGCCGAAGCGGATGTCGGTGAGGGCGATTTTGCCGTTGCGTTCGATGAAGACCTGACGGTGGCCGTTGATCATGATGTCGGACACGTCGGGGTCGGCCATGAGCACTTCGATGGGGCCGAAGCCGAGAAGATCGTCAATGGCTTGTTCTTTGAGCAGCGCCATTTGGGCGGCGGTAAGGGGGACGTTGATTTCATCCACGATGATTTGTTCGCAGGCATCGCGGATGCGTTCGCGCTTCAGGTCGTCGGAGAGAAGCTGGAGGCTGCTGAAATCGGCGCGTTCCAGAAGTTCTTCGGTGAGTTTTTGCTTGGCGGTGAGGAAGTCTTCGTTTTGGAGTTTGGCGTCGGCGAAGAAGACTTCGGGCTTGTGGCGCAGGCGGGGATCGTGGTCTTCGGTGCGGGCAAAGAGGGCTTTGCCGCGGGCGTTGCCAGCGCTTACGTTGGGGGAGTTATCGGCCTTGTGGCCGAAGGGGCTGTTGTCGAAACTTTGTTTTTTGCCGAACACGCGACTACCCGTTCGCTTTCTTGTCGAAGATGCCCATCAGGCCTTTTTTCGCTGTGCCTGCGGTGGCGATGGTGCCACCGTCGAAGCGGATGGTGATGTCTTGCGCAATCTGGCGGAACTGCTGTTGCAAGATGCTGCCCTGCGCGGTTTCGATCAGGGTTTTGCCCAGGTTTTCGGCGTTTACGACGGCCTTGATGTCGTTGTTCAGATGGGCATCAATTTTCTGGTTACAGATACGCTCGAATTCTTCGGCGCTGATGGCTTCTTTGAATTTTGCGCCGGAGCGGTTGATGATGAGGGACACTTTGGAGCGGTCAATGCCTGCGGCCTGCCATGCGGTGAGCATGCGGGTTGAATGCGTGAGCGAGCGCAGCCAGAGCTGGCCCACCATCATGATCTGGTCGGAGTTTTTAAGCACGGCTGCGGTCCAGTCGGTCCAGACGTGGGGAAGTTCGACGACCACGTATTTGTATTTGGCGCGCAGGATGTGCAGCATGTCTTCGATCACTTCGGGGCGGATGGAGGGCATGAGGCGCAATTCATTAGGCGAAGAGATGATGCTCAGGTTGTCCTGATATTTCACGAGCATCTTTTGTACGAGCAAATCATCGAGGCCGCGGTCGGGATGCTCGAATAATTCACGCGTGCCAAACGGCGCAGTGAGGTCGAGGGTTTTGGCGATGAGGCCGAACTGGTAATCCATGTCCACCAGCACGGTGGGTTGTTTGTGATCGGCGGCGAAGGAGTAGGCGAGGTTCATGGCAAGGGTGGAGGAGCCGTCGCCGGAGGCTGCCGACATGGAGGCGATAACCTTGCCGGTGGTGCCGGATTTATGGGATTTCTGCTGCAGGCCCACGAAGGTTGCGGCGAGGTCACTGGCCTTTACAGGGCGGGGGAAATATTCAAGGATGCCGCGGTTTTTGAGCTCGCGGTAGAAGTTGATGTCGTTGATGGAGCCGATGACGACGACGTTTACGCCTGCTTCGCAATGTTCGGCGAGGCTGTCAATGTCGGGCAGGCTTTCGGCGCTCTTGGCACCGATGTCGAGGATGATGAAGTCGGGGGCCTTGGTGCGGGCGTTCAGGGCCTTGATGGCTTCAGGCATGGTGCCCACAACCATTTGCGCGTCGGCGTAGCCCATGGCGCGGGAAAGCTCGCCCAGCGTGTCGGCCTGGTCGGCGCTTAGCGCAATAATCAAAAGAGGGCTGTGTTTATACATAAAGGCACGGTCCAAAAACTATCTAGATGTTGCTTCGGGCTATTGGGTTGCGCCTATCAAACTGCCTGATGAACCGCTACCGCCAGAACTGCTCTGGGAGGTGTCGGCTTGCGGGCTGATATAGTTCTGGTAGGTCTTCGCCGCCTTTTCGCCATCTTGGTAGTCTAGCAGGCCAGGGTTTACAAATTGTTGCTTATCCGTGACCATTTGCACCATGTTGCTGCGAATCGAGCAGCCGAGCGTGGGGGCGTTAAGATTTGCGCTGTTAATAGAATTATCCACATAGCGGTTGGGGCATTCGGCTGCGGCAATGCGCTGATAAATAAGATTTATACTGTCACCCGCCCCTTCGGTCGGACTGGAAAACTCCATGGGGATATTGGCGGTTTGCAGGGCGCTTTTGGCATTAGCGCACAGGGCATCGGTGGTGGGGCAGTTCAATTGGGCACGTTTGGGCGGGTCGGTCTTAATGATTTCTTTAAGATGATCGAGGGAGTGTTTGTCTTTTAGTTCAAGGCTGGTGGCCTCGGTGGTGACGACCAGCTGGCGCTCTGGGTTGCCGATGCTTGCGAAACCGTCGGAGGGCACGTCCTGACAGGCGGTGAGCAGCAGATTAGAGAGGAGAAGGTTGGCCAGCAGCCATTTACGTGTGCGCATCATTAATCCACCATGAATCCGGTCGGGCCTTCGAGGCTTTGGTTATTGGAGGGTGCGGGCGCGGGGTTTGTAGCATTATTCGGATTGGCCTGCTGTGTTTGGGTGCCGAGCGCGCCGTAGAAGAACATTTCCATTTGCGTGGCGGGGCGGAAATCGTCACTCGGCATTTTCACGTCGGAGCTGACGATGGGGTCTACGATGTAGGGGGTGACGGCAATGACCAGTTCGGTTTCGTTGCGCTGGAATTCGGTGCTGCGGAAGAGCGCGCCGAGCACGGGCAGTTCTTTGGCGCCGGGGAGCTGGTCAATGCTTGCGCGGGTGGCGTCGTTCAAAAGCCCTGCGATCATGAAGCTTTCGCCGGGGGCGAGTTCAACAGTGGTTTTGGCGCGGCGGGTTTCGATGCCGGGAACCTGGAAGCCTGACACATTGATGCCGTTGGCGGGCGAAATTTCGGAGACTTCGGGCTGCACCTGCATGCGGATGCGGTTGGGGGTGAGCACGTTGGGGGTGAATTTCACGGCCACGCCGAAGGGCTTATATTCGATGCTGATATTGTTGCCGCCGCCGCCCGCGCTTTGCACCACGGGGATGGGGATTTCGCCGCCCGACAAGAACTCGGCTTCTTCGCCGGAGATGGCTACCAGATTCGGTTCGGCCAGTACCTTGAACAGGCCGTCTTCTTCGAGGGCTTTGATGAGGCCGGAATAGGTGTTGCCGTTTACGCCGTTGGGCTGCCATACGCCGCCAAGGATGCCGCGGGTGTTGGAGGGGGTTTGACCGCCGGGGAGCAAGAACACGCCGGGGGAAACAGCAGACGCCGAGCCGGGCGCTACGAGGGATGCGATACCCGCGCCCGTGCCCAGCACTGCGGAGCTGGTGCCCTGGGCGCGCTGGATGATGTTCAGGTCAATGCCGAGTTCCTTGAGCGCGGTGCGCTTGATTTCGCCCACGCGCACGCGCAGCATCACCTGCTGGCCGGAGGTGACTTGCAGGAAGTTCAGCACATTGCTCTGGCCGCTTTGCTTGCTGGCGTCGGTTGCGGCGGGCGCAGGGGAGCCGGTAACGGCGGCGATGGGGCTTGCGCCGGAGGCGGCGGCGTCACCGCTTGCGGTTACATACTGCTTGGTGATCTGCAGGGCTTTATCCACGGCGGCGGCGGAGCTGACCTGCCCGGTGAGCGCTACGGAGGTATTGACCATTTCGACGCTGATATTTTCGTTGGGCAGGAAGTTTTTGAGGGCTTTGCGCAGCGCGGGCAGGTCGTAGCCGACCACGATGTCAATCTCGCGGGAGAGGTTGCCGTCTTTGCCCATGACGCGGATGTTGGTGTGGCCCTGCTTTTTGCCGATGATGGTGAGGTGGGTGGAATTATGCACATGCACGTCGGCGAGGTCGGGGTCGGAGACCAGCACTTCGCCCGCGGGGGCAGGCAGGGTGATGAGGGTGGAGCGGTTGGCAGGCACGAAGATGCTGCTGGTGCCGGGCGCAACGGTGGGGGCCGCAGCATAGGCGGGCTGAAGCGCTACGAAGAAGCTAAGCGCAAAGGCGGTGAGCTGGCTGGCGCGGTTCTGGCTCATCGCGCTACCGGGGGTGTGAACATGCCGAAGCCGCCAGCGGCTGGCGGGGGCGCGGAATTCATGCCGCCGCGCACGACTTTCACTTCGTCGTTGGACTGGATTTGCTGCTGCACTTCAGGCGAGAGGTGCACCTGCGTGAGGCTGCCCAGATCGGTGGGCGGCGTGGGGGTGGTGTTGCTGCGGTCTTTGAGGGAGCGCAAGGAGATCGAGATGTTGCCCGCGCGTTCGGCGAGGCGGATTTTTTCGGCCTGGATGTCGGTGACCTGCAGGGTCATGCTGGAGGGCGTGGTGGACGAGCCTGCGCCGCCGAGGATGGCGGATGCGGCTCCGGGTACGAGGCCGTCGGCGCCTGCGCCGCCGGCGTTGTCGCTTTGGCGGATGTTGATGGCGAGCACAGGCACGTTGGGCACAAGCACTTCGGCGTAGGCTGCGCCGTCGCCGCCGCCACCAGCGGGTGTGGGCATGGAGGGCATGCCGGGAATCTGGAACAGGCTTGCGCCGCCGCCGCCAGCGCTTGCGCTTTTGCCTTTGCCGGGGATGTCGTGGGTGAGGATGATGTCAATGCGGTCGCCGGGGAATACGTAGCCGGCAACGCCCGTGATTGCGTCGAGGGCGATGGTGATGGCGCGCATGCCTTCAGGCAGGCTTGCGGCTAAAAAGCCAGAGTCGCCGGGGGCGGCGAGTTTGCTGGCGATCAGGGGTTCGCGGGCTTGCAGCGTAGCGCGGGTGACTTTGCCGATTACGTTGGCGTCGGGGCCGTTGCCCACGATGAAGCCGTCGAGTACGAGATTTTCAGGCCATGGCTGGCGGTCAATCATGGCGGCGGTGATTTCCGTGCCTGCGGGGATGGGCTGGCGCGCGACGAGCACGTCTACGGTTAGCACGTTGGCGCTGTTGGCGCTTTGCTGCATGGTGTTGGTTCCGGTGACGGGGGCGTTGTCGGCGGCGTGCTGTGCGCCCGAAAGCTGAAGCGCGGCAACGCCTGCGAAAATCGCAACCACGGCGGCCACTAACAGCAGTAAAAAACGCATAGGCTTTCAGGTCTTTTCAGCGTGGGCTGATTTTTCAAGGGTTTTCAACGTCTAAACCATAGACATTAACCATTAAGAAAGTGTTAAGCGGATGCGGTTTTACGGGGCTTATGAGCGGCATAGAAAAAGCCCCGCGCCACAGGTGTGGCACAGGGCTTTTTTTCGTTTTTAGCGAAGAAGAATCAGGCGCTTTTCTTGGAGGCGCGGCCAGACTTCTTGCGTTCGTTCGCGTCGAGGTTTGCTTTACGCAGGCGAAGCGATTTGGGGGTTACTTCCACCAGCTCGTCGTCCTGGATATAGGAAATCATCTGTTCCAGCGTCAGTTTCATGGGCGGGACGAGCACGATCTTTTCGTCGGCGCCTTTGGAGCGGACGTTGGAGAGCTGCTTTTCCTTCAGCACGTTGATGTCGAGGTCGTTATCGCGGGTGTGTTCGCCGATGATCATGCCTTCATACACCTTGTCGACGGTGGTGATGAACATGATGCCACGGTCTTGCAGGTTGAAGATCGCGTATGCCACTGCGTCGCCCTTGTCGGTGGAGATGAGCGCGCCGTTGCGGCGGCCTGGGACGTCGCCCTTGTAGGGTGCGTAGGCGTGGAACAGGCGGTTCATCATGCCGGTGCCGCGGGTGTCGGTCAGGAACTCGCCCTGATAGCCGATGAGGGCGCGTGCGGGCACGTGGAAGATGATGCGGGTCTTGCCGCCGCCGGAGGGGCGCATGTCAATCATTTCGCCCTTACGCAGGGAGATTTTTTCGACCACGACGCCGGTGTGTTCTTCATCCACGTCAATGACGACTTCTTCGATAGGTTCCATCGTCTTGCCGTTTTCTTCACGGAACAGTACGCGGGGGCGCGATACGGAGAGTTCAAAGCCTTCGCGGCGCATGGTTTCGATGAGAACGCCGAGCTGGAGTTCGCCGCGGCCTGCCACTTCAAACGCGTCGGCGCCGGAGGTTTCAGATACGCGGATGGAGACGTTGCCTTCGGCTTCTTTCATCAGGCGGTCGCGGATCATGCGGCTGGTTACTTTGGTGCCTTCCTGACCGGCATAGGGCGAGTCATTCACGCCGATGGTAATGGCCATGGTTGGCGGATCAATCGGGGTGGAGGGCACGGCGGAAGTGAGGGTCATATCGCCGATGGTGTCGGCAACCGTGGTGTTGGAAAGGCCTGCGATGGCTACGATTTCGCCTGCGCCTGCTTCTTCCACGGGTACGCGCTTGATGCCGTCGAAGGTGAGGAGCTTGGTGAGGCGGCCCTGTTCCACGGTTTCGCCGTTCAGGTTCATGCCTTTGATGGGCATGCCGACCTTAGCGGTGCCGGAATAGATGAGGCCGGTGAGGATGCGGCCGAGGAAGGAATCGTTTTCGAGGATGGAGACCAGCATGGAAAACGCGGCTTCGGGATCAACATCCGGTGCGGGCACGTGCTTTTCGATGAGTTCGAAAAGGGGGTCGAGGGTTTCACGCGGGCTGGTGAGGGATTCTGCGGCCCAACCGTCGCGGCCGGAGGCATACAGGGTTGGGAAGTCGAGCTGTTCTTCGCTGGCGTCGAGCGCTGCGAACAGGTCGAATACTTCGTTGTGCACTTCGTCGGGGCGGGCGTCGCCACGGTCAACTTTGTTGATCAGCACGATGGGCTTCAGGCCGAGTTTCAGGGCCTTGGTGAGTACGAACTTGGTCTGGGGGAGCGGGCCTTCGGCGGAATCGCACAAAAGCACCACACCGTCAACCATGCTGAGAACGCGCTCTACTTCGCCGCCGAAGTCGGCGTGGCCGGGGGTGTCCATGATGTTGATGCGCAGGTTACCGCGGGTAACGCTCGTGCATTTGGCAAGAATGGTAATGCCGCGTTCCTTTTCCAAGTCGCCGGAGTCCATGACGCAGGTGTCTACGTTCTGGTTGGCGCGGAAGGTGCCGCTCTGCTTGAGCATCTGGTCAATGAGGGTGGTTTTGCCATGATCCACGTGGGCGATGATGGCGATATTGCGGATGTTTTTCATGTTTTCTCTATCTCAAACTCGTTATGCCAACACGGAGGTTTGCCGTGCTGTGCGGTTTCTTTTCAGTGTCTTATGTTGCGGTAAACTGGGGTTTACGGCCTGTTTCAGGAATGGGCATGATGGCGTTTTTAAGGACACGCAATCTGCCGTAAACGCACATAATAATTTTTCAGGTGCGCTACTTACCTGAATTGTTGCGTTTGTGCAACTAATTTTAGTAGCTGAACTGCTCTTTGATGATGCGTTCTTCGAGATTATGCTCGGCGTCGAACAGGAGGGACACCCCTAATTTGCGCTGTTCGCAGATCACCACTTCAGCAACGTCTTGAAATTCCGTGAAATCTGCCACGGCATTCACGGGGCGCTTCTTGTGCTCGATGATGGTGAGGTTAACGGAGGAGTCGTGGTGCAGGAGCGCGCCGCGCCAGCGGCGGGGGCGGAAGGGAACCAAGGGAGTGAGGGCGAGGACGTTTGCGCCCAAGGGGATGACGGGGCCGCCAGCGGAGAAGTTGTAGGCAGTGCTGCCCGCCGGGGTTGCGACCAGCAGGCCGTCGCAGACGAGTTCGGGGATGCGGACCACATGGTCCACCGAGACGCGGATCTTGGCAGCCTGCCTGCCTTGGCGCAGCAGGGATACTTCGTTGAAGGCGAGGGCCTGGCTGATTTTGCCGTTGGTGCGCCTTGCGTACATGTGCAGGGGGTAGAGGGTGCTGCCGCGGGCGCGGTTGATGCGGTCGGCGAGGTTGTCGGTGCCGTGGGCGTTCATGAGGAAGCCCACCGAGCCGCAATTGATGCCGTAGAAGGGTAGTTTCATTTTCATGTAGTTGTGGAGGGTTTCCAGCATGAAACCGTCGCCGCCCAGCACCACGATGACTTCAGCGCCCACGCGGCGCTTGGTCAGCTCGACGATGTCGTAGTGCTTTTTGATTTCCTTGAGGGCGGCTTGGGCCTTCGGCGAGCCGTCGGCGACACAGGCAATTTTGCTGAAACTCATAGATCCTACGGTGGTTTGTTTTTCTTTTAGAGATGACACGGGTAAGCCATGAGCGTCAACACTAATTATGTCAGCTGGTGCGCCTTACTAACGCTATGACATACGAAAGATTTTCCACGGGTTCTTCCTCGGCGAAATGCAGGAGGCGCTCGACCACGCGGTTAGCGTAATGGGTGGAGCCGGGCTTTTCGTTTTCGCTGTCGAGGTGGCGCACGGCGCGAAGCAGCATACGCACGGCGGGGAACATGGTTTCCGGCAGGCCGGATTTGTTGTAAATGGCGCGGAAGCCAAGGTCGCCGCGGTCGCTGATGAGGGCGCGGGCGTTGCTGACGGCAATGTTTGAAAGCCGTGCGAGGGATGTTTCAAAGAAACTGAAATTGCCCTGGCAGAGGCCGCTCAGGATAATGGAGGGGGTGAGGCGGTCGAAGGCGATGAGCTGGGTGACCAGCTTATCTATTTCGGCCTGATCGTGCGTCTGGCACACCAGCTTCAGGGTTTCGCCTTCGCGGGTTTGCTCCACCTGCTGCTCGATTTCCTTTTCGGGCAGGTTGTATTTGTCCTTGAGGGTGCGGGCGAGTGAGGCGGAGACGTGGTTGATAAGTTTTTCGGCAACCGTTGCGGGTAGCTGCGGGCGGGAAACGAGCGCGCTCATCAGGGGCTTGTTTTCGGGGAAGCGCTCGACGATTTTGCCCATGCCGTTATCGGAGATTTGCGCCCCGGCGTTGTCTACGAGGGAGGCTGCGACCTCTTCGGTGCCGCGGGCGATCAGGCTGTCGCTTAGGGCCAAGGGCACGTAATCGCGGCGGGAAATGGCAAGGTGGCGGTTCTGGTCGTGGGTGGCTTGCACCAGCTCAATCAGGTCGGATTCGGTGAGGGATTCGGAATGCTCCAGCAGCGGGAGGGCGACTTCCTCGACGTCACGCGCCAAGGACATTGCGATGTCGCGGGGGAGTGTTTTACTGGATTTGACGTGGTTGGCGAGGGCTGCGCGCACTTTCGTTTCGGTTTCGCGCATCAGCAGGCGGAAGATTTGCTCGGCGGCGGCAGCGTCGCTCGGCTTCATGGGGAGGGCGTAGTTGCCCGCGATTTTCTGGGTGACGCTGATGAGCGTGTCGGCGGAGCGGTCTTCCAACAAGCGGAGTACATCTTCGGCAGACAGGGTGAAAACGGCGCTGGAGCTTCTATGCAGGTCAGTGGACATGGGCAGGGACCATGCGGCCACCGATAATGGAGAGGAGATATTCCATGTTTTCGATGGTGCGGTTGTAACGGGCGAGGTAGATGCGGTCTATGACGCGCTTCCTGAAATCACTGCGCTGGACGCGGCCACATTCGGTTTCCTCAAGGCTGATTTTGAGCAGGGCGCGGATGGCCTCAAAGAAGCCGTCGGGCATGCCGGAGGCGCGGTAAATGGCAGCCAGGCCCTTGCCGCTGGATTCCAGCAGCAGGATGCGGGCGTTGATGCGGGGCACTTCGGCAAGCCGCGCGATGCCCATTTCAAACACGGCGAGGTTGCCCACGCACAGCGAGCGCATAAGGAGGGAATGGGTCAGGCGGCCACGGAGGTAGAGGTCGTCAATAAAGTCTTCGACCATTTCTTCGTCGTAGCCCGTTGCGTTTTCCATGGGGGTGAGGCCGAGCAATTCCCACTCGCGGGCGTCTTGCGCCGCTTTGGTGATGGCGGGGGAATGATTGGGGTAGAGGCGGGTGAGTTGCTGTTTCAGCTCATTGGAGACGGCGTGGAACAGCTTTTCCACGATGGAGATGGGGAGTGCGCCGCGCTTGACGAGGGCTTCGAGCAAGGGGGGCGTGAAGGGAATGTCGGCCCAGAAGGGCAGCATGTTGTCTTCGTTCAGGACTGCGCCTGTGTTGTTGAACAGGGTGTGCAGGACCAGCGTGTCGGAGGTTTCCAGCAGGGCCTGCGAGAGGTTCTGGGACAGGGTTTGGCGCCTTGCTACCGCGCAGAGCTTTACGGCTTCGCGGGTGGAGCGCACGATCTGGATCAGGTCGTCTTCGGTCAGGACCTGCGAATGTTCGAGGACGGGGAGCGCTACTATCGTATCGTCGGTGGCTAGGCGCATCATGACATCGCGCGGGGCGGTGGGGCAATGCGACAGCTCGGCGGACAGGGACTGGCGGATTTTGATTTCGGCGTCGCGGGCCAGAAGGCGGAAGATCTCCTCGGCGATGGCCGATTCCTTGGAGTTGAAATTACGGGAACGGAAATCAGCGGCCACTTTGCTGGCGAGAAGGCCACGCATTTGGGCGGAGGGTTCCTGAGTTAACCTTTTTACATCCATGAGCGTTGTGTTTGTCATGCGCGACATGTGAGCGTTTCGATGCTTTTAAGGGTTGATTCTTATCTTGAGTAGTTACCGGTTTTAATAAGGCTTAATTTTTTTTGCGTTGTTTCTTAGGGCTCTTAAATTGCTCAGCAGGCTATCCAAAATTGGTTACCAAACCTTTAAGATACAATTTAAGCATCATTTTGGTAAAATATTAGTTAATTTTGTGTGACGGTATTAATACAT
>JAYULW010000006.1:0-3905 GCA_043763155.1 Alphaproteobacteria bacterium
GACCGCGACGGCGCGCAGGCCGCCGAGAATGGCATAGAGCGAGCCCGCAACGCCCAGCACGGCGGCGAGCGGCAGCAACGGCAGTTCGACGCCCGAGACGGTGCGCAGGAACAGCGCGCCGGTATAAAGCGCAATCGGCAGATAAATGAAGATGTTGCCGATAAGGAACAGCGCCGAAACCAGCGCACGCAGATGCTTCGAGCCATATTTCTTCTGCAAAAGCTCGGTGGTGGTCGTGCAGTTGTTGCGATAGTAGATCGGTAGGAAAATCAGCGCCAGCATGGCCAGCCCAAACACCGCCGACAGCTCCCACCATGACAGCAGCAGCATCTGGTTGCCGTTCATGCCGACAAGCTGTTCGGTCGACAGGTTGGTCAGCGTGATCGATCCGGCGATGAACGGCCATTTCAGCCCGCCACCGGCGAGGAAGAATTCGCGGTTCGAATTGGTGCTGCGGCCAGCGGTTTCACCGGCGGCGCGGGCCATACGGCGCACCTGCCACCAGGTGGCGAACGCCATGGCAATGGTCAGGCCTGTAAAAACGCCGATCTGGACGATATTCAAGCGGTTCCCCCCGGAAACTTCGGCGTTTTGCCTGTCGATGTGCAACGTTGCACGGCGGACGGCAGCGCGCTAGGGCTGTCGCCACCCGCAGGGCGGGGCGATTAGCTCAGTTGGTAGAGCATCTCGTTTACACCGAGAGGGTCGGCGGTTCGAGCCCGTCATCGCCCACCATTCTTTCCCCAGAAACAGCCCGAAATGCGGGGGTGTAGCTCAGTTGGTTAGAGCGTCGGCCTGTCACGCCGAAGGTCGCGGGTTCGAGCCCCGTCACTCCCGCCACTTCGTTCCCCAAATACCAGTAATACGCCTCTGAGGCGGGACAAATACCACGATAAACCCGCACGCCGAAGGTCGCGGCCTCAAACCCCGTAACTTCCGCTACTTCGTTCCCACAGATATAAATCCTCTAAAACGCAGAACAACAGCGCATTTGCGCCTGTTGGTTTGCTTGGTTTTCTATTGCAAACGATTTGCAAAGGGCAGGGGGCTAAACCATAGGAAAGCTAAAGATATTTTCATGCATTTTCCTTTTGTGTTCTGCGCCAAAACCGTTATAAAATAGCGGATAATCAAGCCGGATGTGATGTTGAGACTATGGACCAGGTTGTTGCGCAGTATTTCCCCATTCTTATTTTCCTTTGCATTGCCAGTGTGTTGGCAGGAGTAATGATCTTCCTGCCGATGGTGGTTGGCCGCCAGAAACCCGACACCGATAAAAACTCGCCGTACGAATGCGGCTTCGAAGCGTTTGGCGATGCGCGCGGCAAGTTCGACGTGCGCTTCTACCTCGTCGCCATCCTGTTCATTATTTTTGACCTTGAAGTGGCGTTTCTTTTCCCGTGGGCCGTATCGCTCGACCTCACCGGCAGGGCGGGCTTCTGGTCCATGATGGGGTTCCTTTTCGTGCTCACCATCGGTTTTGTCTATGAATGGAAAAAAGGCGCACTCGAATGGGAATAATCACCACCACGCAACCGCAAACGCTCGCGCCCCTCGCGCCCGGCGCCGATCAGGACGCGCTGCTGAACCAGGTCTACAGCGAATTTAACGACAAGGGCTTCGTCGTCGCCAACCTCGACAAGCTCGTGAATTGGGCGCGCACCGGAAGCCTCTGGCCCATGACCTTCGGCCTCGCCTGCTGCGCCGTGGAAATGATGCAAGCGGCCGCCTCGCGCTACGACATGGACCGCCTCGGCCTCGTGTTCCGCCCCAGCCCCCGCCAGTCCGACGTGATGATTGTGGCCGGAACGCTGTGCAACAAAATGGCGCCCGCTTTGCGCAAAGTATACGACCAGATGGCCGAACCACGCTGGGTAATCTCCATGGGTTCGTGCGCCAATGGCGGCGGCTATTACCATTATTCCTACTCCGTGGTGCGCGGCTGCGACCGCATCGTGCCGGTAGATATTTATGTTCCCGGCTGCCCGCCCACCGCTGAAGCGCTGATGTACGGCGTGCTCCAGCTCCAGAAAAAAATCCGCCGCACCGGCACGATCATCAGGTAGAAAACGTGGAAAACATCATCGCCCGCCTCACCGGCTTCGCCAGCCAGAACTTCCCCGGCGCTATTTTGAACGTGGTTGAACAGCACGGCGAAACCACGCTGCTGCTTGAGCGCAACCATTTGCTGCCTATCCTCGCCTTCCTGCGCGACGACGAGGGCTGCATGTTCAAGCAGCTCATGGACATCGCGGGCGTAGATTTCCCCGACCGCGCCGAGCGCTTCGAGGTCGTGTATCACCTCCTCAGCCTGCGCCACAACAAGCGCATCCGCGTCAAAGTTTCCACCGACGAACAAACCCCCGTAGCATCGGCAAGCTGCCTTTTCTCCTCAACCGTGTGGTTCGAGCGCGAAGCTTGGGACATGTACGGCATCCTGTTTTCCGACAATCCCGATTTGCGCCGCATCCTCACCGATTACGGCTTCGACGGCCACCCCCAGCGCCGCGACTTCCCGCTCACCGGCTACGTGGAACTGCGTTACGACGTGGAGCAGAAGCGCGTGGTGTATGAGCCCGTGAAACTCAATCAGGCCTATCGCAGCTTCGATTATTTAAGCCCATGGGAAGGCCCCGCCGATTACGTGCTTCCCGGCGACGAAAAAGCCAAAGCGGGTGGCCAAAGCTAATGAACCAGACAACGATGCAAAAGCCGCAAAACACTGCTGCCGAGATCGTCATCCGCAAAGCCACGCTTGCGGACTTTGAGAATATGTACGCGCTGTTCCAGCACATCCTGCAAGAAGGCACCACCTATTCCTACGTGCCGGAGGAAATGACGCGCGAACGCTCGCTTTCCTACTGGCTGGAAGCCCCCGGCACGGTTGCCTATGTGGGCGAAGATAACGGCGAATTCGCAGGCTGCATCGCCATGCGCCCCAACCGCACCGGACGCGGCGGGCATGTGGCCAATGCGTCGTTCATCGTGCATCCCGACCATCGCGGCAAGGGCGTGGGCAGGGCGCTGGGCAACCACGCACTTGCTGCTGCGCAGCTGAAGGGCTACCTGCACATGCAGTTCAATTTTGTGGTAAGCGCCAATGAAGTGGCGGTCAAGTTATGGAAATCCTTAGGGTTTGTAATTGTTGGAACCTTGCCCAAAGGCTTTAACCATGCTACCAAGGGTTTGGTGGATGTTTACGTAATGCACAGGGTTTTATAAGGCAATGACACAACCGGTTGATATTAAAAATCTGACCCTCAATTTCGGCCCCCAGCATCCGGCCGCGCATGGCGTGCTGCGCCTCGTGCTGGAAATGGACGGCGAAGTGATCGAACGCGCCGATCCGCATATCGGCCTGCTCCATCGCGGCACCGAAAAACTCATCGAGCATAAAACCTATTTGCAGGCGCTGCCGTATTTCGACCGCCTCGACTATGTTTCGCCCATGAATCAGGAACACGCCTATTCGCTGGCCGTGGAAAAACTGCTGGGCTGCGAAGTGCCCATTCGTGCGCAATATATCCGCGTGATGTTCTCGGAACTCACCCGCCTGCTAAACCACATCCTGAACGTCACCACCCAAGCCCTCGACGTGGGCGCCATGACGCCGCTCCTTTGGCTGTTTGAAGAACGCGAAAAGATTTTGGAATTTTATGAACGTGCCTCCGGCGCGCGCTTCCACTCGGCCTACATCCGCCCCGGTGGCGTGCATCAGGACATCCCCGCAGGCATGGAAGACGACATCTACAAATTCGCCAAGGGCTTCAAAAAATACATTGATGACGTGGATGATCTGCTCACCGAAAACCGCATCTGGAAACAGCGCCTCGTGGATATCGGCGTGGTGACTGCCGCCGAAGCGATGGACTGGGGCTTCTCCGGCCCGATGCTGCGCGGCTCCG
>JAYULW010000007.1:0-52892 GCA_043763155.1 Alphaproteobacteria bacterium
AGCACCGACGGCAAAAACGCGGCCACGCCAGCCACGCCCGCAGCCTCCACGCCGCTGCAATCCACTAATAACCTCCAGCTGTCCCCCGCAGTCCTGTCCCTGCTTCAGGGCAGCAGCGCCAGCAGCTCGCCAAACGGCCTTCTGTCTTCCCTCTTTGCCTCAGGCAATAGCAGCAGCAACGACATCACCTCCTCCCTATTGGGCGGCTCGTCCTCTTCCTCCGGCAGCTCTGCAACCGACCTGCTATCCTCGCTGTTCAGCGGCGGCGGCTCCTCGTCATCGAGCGATATTTTCAGCGCGCTCCTGCAACAAACCTCCACCAAAACCGCGCCCCTGCAGGATGCGGTTAACGCCACCCTCCAGTCGCAGGCGAACAACACCAGCCAGAACAGCCCCGTTCAATCACTGATTAATAGCTTTAACACTGCTTCGAACGCTTATAACAAGGTGCTGATCCAAAACTCGCAGGCCGCCCTCTCCTCGGGAGAAACGCAGTCCCTGACCGCCTAATCCCCTTCCGCCGAGGGATTTTCAAGACTATACGTTTCCTTATTATCGTCATAGGCGAACAATTCCGCATATCGTCCCCAGCTTGTCACCGCAGCTAATGCCTCAATGGCATCTTCTTCCGCCATCAAATCTTCCAGCTGGGTTAAAAACCGTATGCGCGGCGCGGTATTGCCCGGCCTGCCCTGCAGCACCCGGTAAATATAGGCAGCCAGCGGCACATTCTGTATCAGCTGCTCGGCGAATATCTGCTTGCGGATATGCGTATCCGCATCCACGAACATCCGCCCCTGCAGGCCAAGGCTGATATCGCCCTCCGCCACATCGGCAAATTTCAGCACCCGCAGCGCCTCCACCAGGTGCAGGATATCTTCCGTGCCCAACCCCAGCGACTGGTCAAGGTCGGGAATATCCGCCCTCCCGTTATAAGGCGCTGCCGCGAGCTCTTCCATCAGCCCCGCCAGCTGGTTCGGCGACACGCGCGGCAGCTTGTCATGCATGGTCATTTCAGCTGGTTTGGCCGCAATCCCCCGCTTGGTCATGCCAGAAGTCATCACCCGGTAAATCTGTTCCACCATCGCAGTAAAAGCTGGCGACTGGTGGTCGCGCGGGTGCGGCAGGTCGATTTTGATCTCCGCCGCGATGCTTCCGGGATTGGAATTAAAAATCACAATACGGTCGCACATCAGCACCACTTCCTCGATGTTATGCGTCACCAGCAAAATCGACTTCAGCGGAATCTTCCGCTCCATCCACAATTCCAGCAAATCGGTTTTCAGCGTTTCCGCAGTCAGCACATCCAATGCTGAAAACGGCTCGTCCATCAGCAGGATGGTCGGGTTCACCACCAGTGCCCGTGCAAACCCCACGCGCTGCTTCATCCCCCCCGATAATTCCCGCGGATAAGCCGACTCATACCCGTCCAGCCCGATCAGGTCGATGGCCTCCAGCGCGCGCTTGCGCATTTCCTTGTCGGGAACCCCCAGCGCCTCCAGCCCCAGCTCCACATTTTGCAGCACCGTAAGCCAAGGAAACAGCGCAAAAGTCTGGAAGACCATCGAGATCGTAAAACCCGCATCCGCCTTCGGCTTGCCGCTGAATGTCACCTCCCCCGCGCTGGGCTGGATCAGCCCCGCGATTACCCGCAACAGCGTGGATTTCCCCGAACCGGATTTTCCCAGCAACCCCACGATTTCCCCTTCCTTCAGGGTGAAATTGACGTCGTCCAGTACCTTAAGCTCGCGCCCTTCCGCTTTCACGAAAGATTGGGTCACATGGTTCAGTTCCAGCAGCGCTTGCATGGCCTATCCTTATAGTTGGGTTCTTAACGGCCCGGAGGTATTTTCAATATGTAATTTATACACGGCCGCCATCATACTCAACCCAGTAATAACAGCAATCCGGTATTCATCGTGCGCGCCCATCTTCTTATCCTCCCGCTCCTTTGCCTAACAGCCTGCGAAAAAGTGGGGAAAAACCCTTGGGCGCATGTGGACTATGCCGAGGCAAATTGCGGCACCAAGGCCGCTGTCCTCACCACGACCGGCTGCAATGTCGCCCCCGCCGCAAACCCCGTCACCGCCGTCATCCCCGTTAAAAACGCCAACAACAATTCTGAAGACGAAATGTCGGCCCTCGATAACAACATCCGCGATAATAAAACCGATGTTTACGGCAGCAACGCAAATACCACCGTCCACGGCACCAATGCCGATAATTCCGTTCATGGCACAGACAACAGCAACGACATCCACGGCAATAACGGCCATGCGAACGTCTGGAACGGCACCACCAATAATAACAGCACTACCACAGTCATTGGCAGCAACCTAGACAACTACCATACCAACACCGGGGTATACGGGCAGGATAACAACACCGGCAGCGTCTACGGCAATAATGCCAACGAAGGAAACAGCACCTCAACTGGGGTCAACGGCCCCGTCACCGGCGTCTACGGTGCGAACGGCACCAACAGCACCAAATAATCAGTCCAGCCGCAGCTTCTTAGCCGAAAGCACGTAAAGCGGCCGCCACACGAATTTGTTGAACATCACCACCGTAAGCGACATCGCGCTTACCCCCAGCACGATATGCGTAATATCCCCGGCCTCCGTCATATGCGCGATATACGCCCCCAGCCCGCGCGCGGAATAGCTTTGCTTGCCCCAGCTCACCGCCTCAGAAACAATGCTCGCGTTCCACGCCCCGCCCGAAGCCGTAAGCGCCCCCGTCAGGTAATAAGGGAAAATGCCCGGCAACATCACCTTGCGCCACCACAGCCAGCCGCTGATTTTCAGGTTTTGCGCCGCTTCCATCAAATCATTGGGGAAGGTCGATGCCCCGGCGATGATGTTGAACAGAATATACCATTGCGTGCCCAGGATCATCAACGGGCTGAGCCAGATATCCGGGTTGAGCTGGTAATGGCTGATGCCCATCACCGCCAGCGGAAAAATCAAATTGGCCGGAAACGCGGAAAGGAACTGCGCCAGCGGCTGCACCACTTTCGCAAGCCCCGGCCTCAGGCCGATATACACTCCCAGCGGCACCCATATCACCGAAGCGATGATAATCAGCACCACCACCCGAAGCAGTGTAATTCCCGCCAGCATCGCCACTTCTATCATGTCCTCCACCGTCACCGAGGTGAACAGGAACATCAGCATATGCCAGCCCGCTACCAGCCCGACCACGCCAAGTAAGAACCCCCACACATAGTCCAGCACCCATGCCTGCCGGTTGCTCATATACAGCGGCTGCGCTGTAGCTTTGAACAGCCGTATGCGCAGGCAATAATGGCTCATCATCCGTATCGGCGAAAACACTTTCCTCACCAGCCGGCTCTTCGAAAACAGCGACAGCACCCAGCTCTTCGGCGCATTCTGGCTCGCCGTCATTTCATAGCGGAACTTATCCGACCATGCCACCAGCGGCCTGAACAGCAACTGGTCGTAAAGCAGGATCACCAGCGTCATTGTCGCAATCGCCCAGATGATAGCGTGCATGTTCTGCTCCGAAATCGCCAGCGCGATGTAAGATCCGATCCCCGGCAGCGCAATATGCTGCTCCCCTACCGTGATCGCCTCTGAAGCCACCACGAAAAACCACCCCCCCGACATGGAAACCATCATGTTCCAGATCAGTCCCGGCATGGCAAAGGGCAATTCCATCTTCCAGAATTTCTGCCAGCCCGAAAGCTTGAACACCACCGCCGCCTCGTTCATGTCATGCGGAATGGATTGCAGCGACTGGTACATGGAAAACGTCATGTTCCACGCCTGCGAGGTAAAAATGGCGAATATCGCCGCCGCCTCAACCCCCAGCGTATTCCCCGGAAACAGCGCCAGGAACCCCGCAATGGTAAAGGAAATATACCCCAGCACCGGCACCGACTGCAAAATATCCAGCAGCGGAATGAGGATTTGCCCCGCCTTGCGGCTTTTGGCCGCCAGCGTTGCGTAAAACAGCGTAAACAGCAGCGAGGCCAGCACCGCGATCAGCATCCGAAGCGTCGTGCGCAGCGCGTAACCGGGCAGGTTGCTGATATCCAGGCTGATTGGGCTCAGCTCCAGCTCCCCGATTGGAGCGGACATTTCCCCCACCCCGAACGACACCAGCACCAGGAACGCCGAAACCATAAGGAAAGCCACCGCATCGAACCAGAACCGCCGCGCAGGCGCGGGTAATGCCACGCCGCTGCCGGCGAGGCTGGGGAAAATGCGCTGCGGAAGGGATGTGAACTGCATAGGGGAAATTCCTCGGGGAAGCAGGCTGGGACTGCACGCGCAAGCCCGGTAATCCACGGCCTTTTATTGTGAACAAAGACGTGTTTGTCAATCCCGTAATTCTTTGCTACACAAGCAGAATGAACACACATGCCGACCACGCCCACGCCCACGACCCCTCCCAGCTCGGCTTCAGCCGTGCTTTCGGCATCGGCATCGGCCTGAATACCGCCTTCATCATCGCCGAAGTCATCTACGGCCTCAAGGCCGACTCACTGGCCCTGCTGGCCGATGCCGGGCACAACGCCAGCGACGTCCTCGGCCTCTGCATGGCATGGGGCGCCATGATCCTCGCCCGTCGCCACCCTTCCGAGCGCTTCACCTATGGCCTGCAAAGCGCCTCCATCATGGCCGCTTTCGCTAATGCCATCATCCTCATGCTCGCCCTCGGCGGCATCGGCCTTGAAGCTGTCCATCGTTTTGCCAACCCCGAATCCCCCGCGGCAGGCATCGTCATGTGGGTGGCAGGCGCAGGCATCGTCGTAAACGGCGTTACCGCATGGCTTTTCCATGGCGACAGCCACGACCTCAACATCCGCGGCGCGTTCCTGCACATGGCCGCAGATGCCGCCGTATCGCTGGGCGTGGTCATTTCCGCCTTCGTCATGGCCAGAACCGGCTGGCTCTGGCTCGACCCCGCTGTCTCGCTCGGCATCGTCTTCGTCATCGCCATCGGCACGTGGAAATTGTTCAACGACTCCCTGAAACTCATGCTGCAAGCCGTGCCCGGCCACATCGACCTGCCGCAGGTGCGCGACTATCTCGCCAGCCATAACAAGGTCAAAGAGGTGCACGACCTGCATATCTGGGCCATAAGCACCACCGGCATCGCGCTTTCCGCCCATCTCGTCATGCCCGACGGCCATCCCGGAGACCATTTCCTGCATGAGCTGCGCGAGGCCCTCGCCCACCGCTACAAGATCAACCACGCCACAATCCAGATTGAAATGGGCGACGCCACCGACGAATCCCATCAGGAATGCGACGACCACGCCCACTCCCATCATCACCATGCCCACGCCTGAGCACACACGATAAGCACCCCAGAATGGAAGCCTCTCCTAAACCCATGAATATCCTCATCCTCGGCGCGGGCGGCTTTATCGGCAGCAATCTTATTGCCCATATCCTAAAGCACCGTGACTGGCACATTCACGCCCTCGACCTGCACGGCGATAAGCTTGCCCAGCATTTTCCCCACCCCAACCTGCATTTCAAACAAGGCGACATGCGCGGCAGCCATGCGTGGATTGAAGAACAGGTAAAGGCCTGCGACATCGTCCTGCCCCTCGCCGCCATTGCCAGCCCCGCCACCTACGTGCAAAACCCGCTATCCGTGTTCGAGCTGGATTTCGAGTGCAACCTCGACATCGTCCGCCTCTGCGTGCGCCACAACACCCGCATCATCTTCCCCTCCACCTCGGAGGTGTATGGTATGCAGGCAGGCCAGCCCTGCAACGAAGAAACCAGCAACTGCATCACCGGCCCCATCCATAAGGAACGCTGGATCTACTCCTCCTCCAAGCAGCTCATGGATCGCGTGATCTACGCCTACGGCGTCCACCACAACCTGCCCTACACGCTTTTCCGCCCTTTCAACTGGTACGGCCCCGGCTTGGACAATGTCTGGGAAAACGCCCCCTCAAACCGCGTCATCGCCACCTTCCTGCACAGCCTCCTCCACCGCCGCGACATCACCCTCATCAACGGCGGCGCGCAAAAACGCTGCTTCCTCTATATCGAAGACGCGCTCGAAGCCATGATGCGTATCATCGAAAATAAGGATGGCGCGGCAACCAACGCCATCTTCAATATCGGCCACCCCGGCGGTGAAGCCAGCATCCGCGGCCTTGCCGAAACCATGCTGGAACTGGTAGCAGGGCAACCCGGCTATTCCAATATCCGCAATGAAATCAAAATCACCTCCACCCCCGGCGGCGACTTCTATGGCGCAGGCTATCAGGACATAAACACCCGCATCCCCGATATTAGCCACGCTATCGAAAAACTGGGCTGGCAGCCCACCACCAGCCTGCAGGACGGCCTCGTCAAAACTATCCGCTACTATCTCGACCAGAAACGCTAATCGCCCATCACCCGGGTGAGCATACTGTCCAGCAGCAGCGTCAGCGTTTCGCAATGCGCCTTGCCTTCCAGCAGGCTTTTCCTGTCCTGCACCCCGGCTGCGGGCTCTTTCAGTTCCTTGCCGCAATAATCTAGCATGGTATCCACATCTTCCGCCCGCATTTCAAGGTGGAACTGCAACCCCAGCACCTGCCTTTTCCATGAAAACGCCTGCATTTCGCACGCTTCGGAGCGGATCATGTGTTCCGCGCCCTCCGGCAGCGAGAAACAATCGCCATGCCAGTGCAGCACCGGCAGCGTGTCCGGCATATCCCATAACAGGTCAAAAAACCCCGGCATCTTGAACACGGGATACCAGCCGATTTCCTTCTGCGCCATTGGCTTCACCTCCGCGCCCAACACCTGTGCCAGCAGCTGCGCCCCAAGGCAAATCCCCACTACCCGCTTGCCCACATCAACACAGGCCTTAAGAAACGCCTTCTCCTCGGCAAGCCATGCATAAGCCGCCTCGTCATGCACCCCCATCGGGCCGCCCATCACCACCAGCCCGTCAAATGCGTCCAGCGCGGGCAATGCCCAGCCCGCCTCGTAAAATTTAGTTGTGGTCATGGAATACTGGTGCCGCTCCACCCAGCCAGCGATGCTGCCCGGCCCCTCAAAAATCACATGCTGGAGAACATGCAGCCTCATCCCGTAGCGGCGCCGCTGCGTTTAAGCGCCATCTCCACCGGCTCGGGTGCGGAGAATAAATACCCCTGGAACAGATCCACGCCCAGTGTCTTCAGCGCGGTAAAAATTTCTTCCGTCTCCACGCCCTCGGCAATCACCGTGCCGCCCGCGCCATGCACCATCTCCACAATGGTGCGGATCGTATCGCGCGTAACCCCCGTGGCCACGTCGCGCACCAGGTGCATGTCGATCTTTACGAAATCAGGCCGCACCTCGCCAATCATTTTCTGCGCCACATCTACCGAGGCCACGTCGTCCAGCGCCACCGAATAGCCGCGTGAGCGGCCATATTCGCACACACTCTTGATATGCGCCATGTCGCGCGGCTTCTCCGCGTTCGTCAGGTCCAGCACAATATGCTTGGACACCACCCCGAACTGCTTCGCCGTCTCGCTCAAACCCTCAAGATACACCGCGGGCCGGTGAATAAAGCCCGGGAAGAAATTCACGAATAAAAACCCGTTGAACGCACTGGCCGCAAAGGTCTTGATCGCCTCCACATGCAAATGCCGGTCGATCATATGCTCAATGCCCAGCGCCTTGCTCGCCGCCATGATCTGCATCCCGCCGATCACCTTGCCGTCGGCCATTTTCACCCGGGCGAAAGATTCGTACCCGAAAATGCGTTCCTTGCTGCTATGCACCGATTGCAAATAGCACACCACCCGGTTTTCCAGCAGCGCATCGCCCAGCCACAAGCTATCGGCAATGCCCTGCATCGCTTCCATGCTTTTGCAACTGGCTTCCTGCTTGTTGGCAGGCGCTCCATCACTGTAGCTCAGCGCCGCCTCAATCTTGTCCAGCGCCCCCATTTGCCGGAGCGCCCCGTAAATCCCGTCCCAGCTTTTTTTCCACTGCGTCCCTGTGCGCATCAGGAAACCGCCATTGCCGGGCATTGCGCCCAGCTGCGTCAGCGCCGAGCCGAGCGTGGAAGAAACATCGCCATCCACGCCATAAAAACAAAGCCAGTAATGCTCACCCTGATGCAATGGCAGATGGAAGGTTTTGACCGGGGAGCCAGACATAGGAAGCCTATGGAAATGCGGATGAATAAAGCGCCACCATTAAGTCTAGGCCGCTTTAGTTACTTTTTTCTTAAAACCCGACGTCCCACATTGAGAATTATGCTACTGATTTGAATTGTAATTCCGCCAGTCTGGCATAAAGCTTACTCTGTTTCAGCAGCTCCGCATGGGTGCCCATGGCCTCAATTTGCCCGTCATTCAGCAAAACGATACGGTCCGCCCGCGTAATGGTTGAGAGCCGGTGGGCGATCACAAAGGTCGTCCGCCCCGTCATCAGCCGGTTCAGCGCCTGCTGTATCAAATGCTCATTTTCCGAGTCCAGCGCGCTTGTCGCCTCGTCCAGAAGCAATATCCTCGGGTTGCGCACCACCGCCCGTGCAATCGCCAGCCTCTGCCGCTGCCCGCCGGAAAGCTGCACCCCCTTTTCCCCCAAATGGGTGTCCAGCCCCTGCGGTAACCGCTGCAGGAACTCAAGCGCCGAAGCCGCATCCGCCGCCGCCATAATGTCCGCGTCGCTTGCGTCCATCCGCCCCAGCCGGATATTCTCCCGCGCCGTGCCCGTGAAAATCACCGGGTCCTGTGGCACCAGCCCGATCAGCCCGCGCAGTTGCGGCAGCGCCATTTTGCGCAAATCCGTGCCGTTCAGCGTGATAGCCCCGGAATCCACATCGTAAAATCGCAGCAACAGCTGGAACAGCGTGGTCTTCCCCGCACCTGAAGGCCCCACGAAAGCCACCGTGCTTCCCGGCGCCACATCCAGCGAAAAATGGCTGATCGCCGGTTTTTCAGGCCGCATGGCATAGGTAAACGTCACATCGTCAAACCGCACCTCCGCAGGCCCCTCCACGGTAATCGCCACCGGCACGTCCGGCGAGGCCACCGCCGGCGGCAATTGCAGCAGCTCTGAAATCCGCTCCGCCGCCCCCGCCGCGCGCTGGATATCGGCCCATACTTCGCTGATCGCTCCCACCGCGCCCGCAACAACCACAGAATAAAACACAAACGCCGAAAGCTGCCCGCTGCTGATCCGCCCCGCCAGCACATCCTTGCCGCCAAACCACAGCACCATCACAATCGCGCCGAACACCATCGTAATCACCAGCGCGGTCAGCGCCGCGCGAAACTTGATCCGCCCCAGCGCCGCGTTCAGCGCCGCATCGGCATGTTCCTCAAACCTCGCCTGCTGGAAAGGCTCCAGCACCAGCGCCTGCACCGCGCGGATGGCATTCAGGCTTTCTTCCGCAAACCCGCTGATATCGGCCACCCGGTTCTGCGATTCCTTCCCCAGCACCCGCACCCGCTTGCCCAGCATGATAATGGGGATCACCACCAGCGGCACCATCACCAGCACATATTCCGTAAGCCGCGCTGAGGTAATCATCAGCAGCACGAACCCGCCGATGAACATCAGCGTATTGCGCAGCGCAATGGAAACCGAACTGCCGATCATCGTTTGCAGCAGCGTCGTATCCGTGGTCAGCCGCGACAGCAATTCCCCCGTCCGCGTCGTTTCAAAAAACCCGATATGCATCTGTGTTAAATGCCGGTACACGTCGTTGCGGATATCGCGCACCACCCGCTCTCCGATCAGCGATACCAGGTAAAACCGCGTATACGTCGCCCCCGCCAGCAGCAGGATAACCCCCACCAGATAGCCGAACGAACGGTCAAGAAGCGCCGGGTTTCCCTTCCCGAAACCCTCATCCACCATGTAGCGCAACCCCGCCCCCATGCCCAGCACCGCCGAAGATGTAAACAACACCGCCAGCGCAGCCGCGAAAATCTGCACC
This sequence comes from Alphaproteobacteria bacterium, assembly GCA_043763155.1. Classification (GTDB taxonomy): domain Bacteria; phylum Pseudomonadota; class Alphaproteobacteria; order Rickettsiales; family SXRF01; genus JANYBV01. Next base: position 9,925 of record JAYULW010000007.1, read on the forward strand.
CGGTAGGGCTTCAGGTATTTCAGGATAGGCCGCAGGTGCTTCACCTCGCCCTTGGCGGGCGCCTGCGCATTCAGTGCCTGCTTATTCCTGCGCATGAATATCCACCCCCGATAATTGCCGGATTTCCGAAGCCAGCAGCTCTTCCATCACCACCCCGCTTGCCAGCGCCCAGGCCTGCCGACCCTCGTCGAACGGAAAATGCAGCCCCCCGCTGATCGGCGAAGACAGCCACACCTGCCTGCTCGGCCCGTGCTTGCTGACCACCATGGTCTTGCCCTTGGGCAGCTCCACCGTAAGCACCCCCGGCACCAGCTCCACATCAAGCACACCGCCCGCATCCGCATCTTCAATACGGTCGGAAAGCCGCGTCAGCGTCGCATCGGCCAGCCGGTTGAAATCACTATCGTTCATAAACTATTAACAACATTCATTTTGCATTGGAATTCACGCGCATTAGGCTACGTGCAAAACCCGCTGTCAAGCGCCGAACCGTCACAAGTTTCACCGCCTCTTGTAATCGGTAATTTATGCCCCACCTATCTATTCTTAACAGTATGTTCACACACAACATGCTAACATAAGGCTATAGTCTGCCTAAGGAAAAGCATAATAAGGAATGTTCTGGATGATGAATAACCGCGAAAACAGCCCCCTGTACAGTTTCCACGAAATGCAGGCAGCGGCACTCTCCCCCATCAACTTCATGGCCAATGCCAGCAAGGTTTTTCACTCCAACCCCTTAAGCCCGCTCACCTACACCGGCTATGGCCGCCGCATGGCCGCCGCATCCGAAGTGCTGGAGCGCGTCACCCACCGCTACGGCAAGCCCGAATTCGGCCTCACCCATACCAAGGTCGCAGGCAAGGACGTGAAAATCACCGAGGAGATCGTCACCGCGCTTCCTTTCTGCAACCTGCTTCATTTCCGTAAAGACATTAATAAGCAGCAGCCTAAGCTGCTCATCGTCGCCCCCATGTCCGGCCATCACGCCACCCTCTTGCGTGGCACGGTGGAAGCCCTTCTGCCCGATCTGGACGTCTACATCACCGACTGGCTGGATGCACGCAACGTGCCCATCTACCACGGCGATTTCACACTCGAAAGCTACATTGAATACACCGTGGAATTCACCCGCCTCCTCAAAGGCGACGTGCATCTCCTTGCCGTGTGCCAGCCCTCCGTACCCGTCATGATCGCCGCCTCTGTCATGAATGAGCGCAAAGACAATCCCCCCAAATCCATGACTCTCATCGGCGGCCCCATCGACACCCGCATCAACCCCACCAAGGTCAATAAGCTGGCTTCGGAAAAGCCGCTGCAATGGTTCAAGAATAACGTCATCACCCGCGTGCCGGTGAACTATCCCGGCTTCATGCGCCGTGTCTATCCGGGCTTCCTCCAGCTCAGCGGCTTCATGCAGCTGAACCTCGACCGCCACATCAACGCCCATAAAGACCTGTTCAAGCATCTGGTGGAAGGCGACGGCGAAAGCGCAACCGCCCACCGTAAATTCTACGACGAATACCTCTCCGTGTGCGACCTGCCCGCCGAATTCTATCTCGACTGCATAGATCAGGTCTTCCAGCGCCACCTGCTGCCTAAGGGCGAATTCGTCTACGAAGGCAAAAAAGTAAAGCCCTCCGCCATCACCAAAACCGCCCTCCTCACCCTCGAAGGCGAGCTGGACGATATTTCCGGCGTAGGCCAGACCAAAGCAGCGCAAACCTTGTGCTCCGCCCTTCCCGAAGAGATGCGCACCCACTACATGCAAAAAGGCGTGGGCCATTACGGCATCTTCAACGGCCGCAAGTTCCGCGAGCATGTTGTGCCCATCATCGTGGATTTCATCGGCCGCCACGACTAAACCGGCGCGCTTGACGCAATCCCCCCCCTTCTCTAGGCTCCGCCTATGGAAGAAATCTCTCCTCTAACGCCAGCCATGCCGCCGGGCGCGTACCCCCACTCCGCATTCCGGCTCCTTTTCACCTGCCTCCTTTTTTCTTTCATCGCATACATCCTCACCGCCTCCGGCGCTGCGATGTTTACAGACACCGACCCTCTCTGGCATCTCGCCGCAGGCGATCTCATCCGCCAGATTCACAGCATCCCCACCGTCGACCCCTGGTCGTTTACCGCAGGCAAATACCGCTGGCTCAATATTTCCTGGGGCTGGGACACCGCCATGAGCTGGGTGCATGACACCGGGGGCTGGCATGCCATGATCGCGCTCAATGCGCTCACCATCGCCGCCATCATCGCCGTGGTATTCTACACCTGCCTGACATACAGCGGCAGCTTCCTCGCCAGCCTCGCCGCCACCGTCGGCGCCATCACCTTGCTATCCCTCTCACTGCGCCCGCTGCAGGTCAGCAACCTCATGGTCGCGCTGTGGTTCCTGCTTCTGGGCCTTATCCTCCGTAAGCGCCTTTCCCCCCTCTGGCTTCTCCTTTTCCCTTTGTTAAGCCTGCTTTGGGTAAACATCCATGGCGGCTTTATCATGGTTCCGCTCCTGCTGGGCGCGTTCCTCCTTCAGGCAGCCCTGCGCCGTGAAGCCCGCCTCGCAAACGCTTTGCTCGGAAGCCTGCTTACCTGCACCGCCGTGCTAAGCTGCAATCCCTATGGGCTGGAAATAATCGAAGCCGTTCGCAGGCCGCTGGCCACCGTGGCCAACCGCTTTATCCTTGAATGGCAGCCTTTCTCCTTCACCGCCGCAAATATGGTCTCCCACCTCGACGTATTCGCCTTCCTGCTTGTCGCCTTCCTCCCCACCCGCAAGCTCCTCCCGGCTGAGCGCTACTTGGCGCTGCTCTGGTGCGCACTGAGCTTCACCGCTAACCGCTACCTCTCCATTTTCGCCATTCTCGGCGCCCCCACCCTTGCCTGCGCCGTCGCCGCCATTCTTCCTTCCCAGCCATCAAAACTCACCACCACCCTGCTCAACGCGTACGATAAAAAACCCCTCGCCTATAGCGTCCTCGCCGCCTCCATGCTGCTTGCGGCATGGCTCCCCACCGCCTCGGCCAGCGCGTACTTAAAACAGCAATTTCTCGCCCCAAATCACATGGCCGAGGAAATCAACTTCATGAAACAATACCCCTCCATCCATTTCCTCACCCATTTCAACCTCGCCGCCATCGTGGCCTACGAAACCCGGGGCGAAGTTCCCGTCTTCGTAGACCCTCGCACCGAAACCGCCTTCCCCCCCGAAATATTGCAGGCCTACCTCCAGTTCCATTACGGGCTCCCTGGCTGGCAGGAACTCCTCACCGACTATGATATTGGCGGCGTCGTGCTCCCCCTCCCCGGCCATGATCCTGAAAACGACGCCATTCTCCAGCGTTTCCACGCCATGCCCGGCTGGTACGCGGCCTTTACCGGCCCCACCGCAATTGTTTTTCTTCGCCAATAGCCTAAGAATTATTAATTATTATCTGCTATGCTCTAGCTAAACCTTAGGAAAAGCGAATGCCAGATACCCAATGGCTTAAAAAATTCGCGCCGTGGCTCGTTGAGCACACGGGCGCAACTGGCTTGGAAGCCATGGAAGTGCACGCCGCCAATCACATGGTGACCAAACTTCAGGTGCAGCGCATCGGCACGCTTCAGGAAATACGCGATGCCGTGGCCACTTACGTCATCCACGGCAAAACCGAGGGCGATCCGCCACTGGTCAACAGCTTCGACATGGAACAGCTACAGATTGAATCGCGCCGTCAGGCCAGCGCCGATCTCGGCGCTAAATTCGGCAAATTGCAGGCAAGCATGGAACGCTCCAAAGCAGCCGAGGTCGTAGCCTTTAATCGCACTCTCGAAGAGATGCTGCAACTTCGCTACGCCGAAACCCCGCAAACCGCCGCAGATTATCTGCCCTTGATACAAGCCGCCTACGCCAAGGATCACGGCCAGCCCTTGTTCAGCCGGGAAGGCGAAATGGCTTCACTGGAATTCACCGGGGGCCGCACCCTGCCCGAGGCCGCAAAAGAAGTATATGACCAGATAAAGCGTGTCACCGGCTTCGGCCCCGAATCATGGCGCAGGCGCGATGAACGCCTCGAATATCACGCCGCTGAAACGCTGAAAACTCAGTTTCCATCCGCACCTCCCGAAGAAATCACCCGGAAAGTAAAAGAAAAAGAATACGGCTCAAGTGTCGAAATAAGCTTCGATAAAAAAGAAATGCGCCGGAAAAGCTTCTCAGACCTGCTCAGGGCAGAAATTGCAACAGCTCCTCTCAGCCCCGCCATGCGCGATGAGCGCAAAGAACTATACGCCATACTGGATAAGGAAATCACCCCCGAAGCACTGAAATTGCACGTAGAGCCGCATATGCGCATCAACACCTATCACTTAGCCATGAATATGTATGATGCACAGCATAGCGGCCATAAGCGCACGATAGGAAATCCCGATATTGTCGCGCTTTACCGCGAAACCCTGTTAAAACTGGAACAGCAGGAAAAAGCGCCCCTTCAGGGCAAGCTTAAAGCCGACGGTTCAGGCCGCAGCGAGGGCCCCCGCCCCACCGCTCCGAAAAGCGACGGCCCCGAAGGCATAGCCTAGCATTCCCCAAGCTTTTCGTTATGCACTTGACGCGCTGCCCGCACTTCTTTATTGTCCGGCAGATTTAGCTGCTTTTACGCACACACCCAACACAATAACCCGCTGGAAAAGGTAAGAAAAACACCTCATGGCCGATTCGCGCACCCACATCCCTCCCCACGCCAACGCCTGCCTCATGCTCGCAGACGGCAAAGTGTTTTTCGGGAAGGGCGTAGGCGCCCCCGGCACCGGCATCGGCGAAATCTGTTTCAACACCGCCATGACCGGCTATCAGGAAGTCATTACCGACCTGTCCTTCGCAGGCCAGATCATCACCTTCACCTTCCCCCATATCGGCAATGTCGGCACCAACGATGAAGACCTCGAAGCCGTAAAACCCCATATCAGCGGCATCGTCATCCGCGAAAACATCACCGAGCCCTCCAGCTTCCGCTCCACCGCCCACCTGCAAAGCTGGCTCGCAAGATACACCATCACCGGTATCTGCGCCGTTGACACCCGTGCACTCACCCGCCACATCCGCAAATTCGGCGCGCAGAACGCCGCCATCTGCTTCCTGAAAGAAGGCGAATCCTTCGATTTCACTAAACTCCAGAGCCAGATCCTCGGCTGCCCGGACATGACCGGCCGCGAACTCGCCGCCGAAGTCACCACCCCAAAAACCTATGAATGGACCCAGACCAGCTGGAAACTCGGCTCCGGCTTCGGCACCCAGTCCGCCCCCCGCCGCCATGTCGTCGCCATCGACTACGGTGAAAAGCTCAACATCCTCCGCAGCCTCGCCGAGCGGGATTGCAAGGTCACCGTCGTCCCCGCCCAGACCAAGGCGGAAGACATCATGAAACTGAATCCCGACGGCATCTTCCTCAGTAACGGCCCAGGCGACCCCGCCGCCACCGGCGTCTATGCCGTGCCCGAACTGCAAAAACTCATCGCCACCGGCACCCCTGTCATCGGCATCTGCCTCGGCCACCAGTTGCTCGGCATCGCCTTGGGCGGCAAAACCGCCAAACTGCCACAGGGCCACCGCGGCGCAAACCAGCCTGTGAAAAACCTCGAAACCGGCGCCGTCGAAATCACCAGCCAGAATCACGGCTTCGCCGTCATGCCCGAAAGCCTTCCCAAAAATGTGAAAATGACCCATGTCTCCTTGTTCGACGGCGTGTGCGAAGGCCTGAAAAGCACCGACAAGCCGGTCTTTTCCGTGCAATACCACCCCGAATCCTCCCCCGGCCCCCATGACAGCCGCTACCTCTTCGATAACTTCATCGCCATGATGGATAAAAAAGATGCGCGCTAGACTGGCTCTTCTCCTCGCCCTTTTCGCCTTCCCCGCCTATGCGGAAGACCCCGCCGCCAGCGAGCGCACACAGGAAACCATTCCCGTAGGCGATAGCCGCTTCCTCATCTTCGTAGGCGCGCCCGACGACGGCCAGATCGGCTACACCGTGGACCTCATCAAGGTCGATGACGGCACGCCTTATTACATTCCCCTATTCATGGAAGAATATAACCATGACACCAACACCGCACAGCTCAGCTATGGCGTGGCCTTCGAAGCCGTAAGCTACCACTACAACAAAACCGAGCACACCCTCGACATCCGCAGCATCGCCCCCGAAACCAAAACCCGGCTGGATTTGCATTACACGCTGGACGACGACATCCTCCACCTCCAGTCCGTCATGTCCCAGCCCGAGACATGCAAAAAAGACTGCAAGGCAAAACAAATATATACCAAGAAATCCTAGGAAACCCATGCCTAAACGCACAGATATCAAATCCATCCTCATCATCGGCGCCGGCCCCATCGTCATCGGCCAGGCCTGCGAGTTCGATTATTCCGGCACGCAAGCCTGCAAAATCCTGCGCGAGGAAGGCTACCGCATCATCCTGGTGAATTCCAACCCCGCCACCATCATGACCGACCCCGAATTCGCCGATGCCACCTACATTGAGCCCATCACCCCGCAAATGGTCGCCAAGATCATCGAAAAAGAACGCCCAGACGCCCTGCTGCCCACCATGGGCGGCCAGACCGCGCTGAACTGCGCCAAGGCGCTGGCCGAAAACGGCACGCTGGAAAAATACAACGTTGAACTCATCGGCGCGCGGCTGGAGTCCATCAACAAAGCAGAAGACCGCTTGCTGTTCGGTAACGCCATGGCCAAAATCGGCCTCGAAGTCCCCAAAAACGCCGTGGTCAAATCCCTCGAAGAAGCCCGCGCCGCCAAGGAAAAAATCGGCCTCCCCGTCGTCATCCGCCCCAGCTTCACCATGGGCGGCGCAGGCGGCGGCATCGCCTACAACTCCGAAGAATTCGACCAGATCATCCTGTCGGGCATAGACGCATCCCCCATCGGCGAAGTCATGATTGACGAGTCCGTACTGGGCTGGAAAGAATACGAAATGGAAGTCGTCCGCGACCGCGCCGACAACTGCATCATCATCTGCTCCATCGAAAACATTGACCCCATGGGCGTCCACACCGGCGACTCCATCACCGTCGCCCCTGCGCTCACGCTCACCGACAAAGAATACCAGATCATGCGCAACGCCTCCTTCGCGGTGCTGCGTGAAATCGGCGTAGACACCGGCGGCTCCAACGTGCAATTCGCCGTAAACCCCAAAGATGGCCGCATGGTGGTCATCGAAATGAACCCCCGCGTGTCGCGCTCCTCCGCGCTCGCCTCCAAAGCCACGGGCTTCCCCATCGCCAAAGTCGCCGCCAAACTGGCAGTCGGCTACACCCTCGACGAAATCCTGAACGACGTCACCAAAGTAACCCCCGCATCGTTTGAACCGACGCTGGATTACATCGTCGTTAAAATCCCCCGTTTCACCTTCGAAAAATTCCCCGGCACCGAACCCCTCCTCACCACCGCCATGAAATCCGTCGGCGAATCCATGGCCATGGGCCGCAACTTCGCCGAATCCCTCCAGAAAGCCCTCCGCTCACTGGAAACGGGCCTCACGGGCCTGAACGAAATGGCCGACATCAAAACCGCCGACGAAGCCCGCGCCCAGCTCGCCCGCCCCACGCCCGACCGCTTACTGGTCGCTGCCCAAGCCCTGCGCCTCGGCGTATCCGTCGAAGACATCCACAATATCGCCAAATACGACCCATGGTTCATCCGCCAGCTCAAAGACCTGATTGATGTCGAATCGAACATCAAAGCAGGCAAATGGAAAACTGCCGACGAACTCACCCACATCAAATCCTTGGGCTTCTGCGACAAGCGCATCGCTGAGTTAGCTGGGACGACTGCCGAAGCCGTCGCCAAGTTACGCGACACCTGCAAGGTGCAACCCGTGTTCAAGCGCGTGGACACCTGCGCCGCCGAATTCGACTCCGCCACGCCCTACATGTACTCCACCTACGAGGGCATCGGCGCGGAATGCGAATCCGACCCCACCGACAAAGAAAAAATCATCATCCTCGGCGGCGGCCCCAACCGCATCGGCCAGGGCATCGAATTCGACTATTGCTGCGTCCACGCCGCCTACGCCCTAAAGGAAGCCGGATACGAAACGATCATGGTGAACTGCAACCCCGAAACCGTTTCCACCGACTACGACACCTCCGACCGCCTCTATTTCGAGCCGCTCACCGCTGAAGATGTCCTCGCTATCATCCGCACCGAACAAAAAAACGGTAAGCTGAAGGGCGTCATCGTCCAGTTCGGCGGCCAAACCCCGCTGAAACTCGCCCGCGCGCTTGAGGCTGCAGGCGTCCCCATCATCGGCACCTCGCCCGACTCCATTGACCTCGCCGAAGACCGCGACCGCTTCCGCAATCTGGTAGACCAGCTCGGCCTCAAACAACCCAAATCCGCCATCGGCCGCACCACCAAAGAAATTATGGACCAGGCTGGCGACATCGGCTTCCCCCTGCTCGTGCGCCCCTCCTACGTCCTCGGCGGCCGCGCCATGGCCATCATGTACGACGAACCTTCGCTCGCCAAATACGTGGATGAACTCACCAAAATGTTCGGCGACGGCCCCATCCTGATTGATTCCTACCTGCAAGACGCCATCGAACTCGACGTAGACGCCCTCTCCGACGGTACCGACGTGTTCGTAGCCGGCATCATGCAGCACATCGAAGAAGCGGGCATCCACTCCGGCGACTCCGCCTGCTCCCTGCCGCCTTATTCGCTCGATGGCGCACTCCTCATCACCATCCGCGAACAAGCCAAAAAACTCGCCATGGCCTTAAAGGTTATCGGCCTCATGAACATTCAGTTCGCGGTCAAAAACGGCGAGATCTACCTGATTGAGGTAAACCCCCGCGCCAGCCGCACCGTGCCTTTCGTTGCTAAATCCATCGGCATTCCGGTGGCCAAAATCGCCGCCCGCATCATGGCCGGTGAAAAGCTCGCCAGCTTCAAGCTCGGCGACTACAAAATCCCGACCCATGTCTGCGTGAAGGAAGCCGTGTTCCCCTTCGCCCGCTTCCCCGGCGTAGACGTCATCCTCGGCCCCGAAATGAAATCCACAGGCGAAGCCATGGGCATTGACTCCGACTTCGCCCGCGCCTTCGCCAAGTCCCAGCTTTCGGCAGGCTCCACCATTCCCGCCGCTGGCTGCGTGTTCGTATCCGTCAAAGAAACCGACAAAGCAAGCGTCACCCCCGTCGTGCAGCAGCTCTCCGAGCTTGGCTTCACCATTGTGGCAACGTCGGGCACCGCCGCCCATTTTGAAAAAGCAGGCCTCAAGGTCAAAACCATCAACAAAGTGCGCGAAGGCCGCCCCCATGTGGTAGATATGATGAAAGACAATGGCATAGCCCTCGTCATCAACACCACCGACGGCGCGCAGTCGCTGGCCGACTCCTTCAGCATCCGCCGCACCGCCCTTCTTAATAAAATCCCTTATTACACCACCATAGCGGGCGCCCGCGCCGTGACACAGGCCATCGCCTCCATCCGCGAAGGTCAGGGGCTTGACGTAAAGTCGTTACAGGCGTATTTCAAATAACGGCTCTCGCAGGGAAGCCCAAGAATTAAATAATAACAAACAAGAAAAACAATTATTTAGAGTAACCACCATGGAAAAATTTCCCATCACCCCCGATGGCTTCACCCGTCTGGAAGCAGAGCTGAAAAACCTGAAAAGCGTGGACCGGCCCTCCGTCATCGCCGCCATTTCCGAAGCCCGCGCCCATGGTGATTTGTCTGAAAACGCCGAATACAGCGCCGCCAAGGAAAAACAGAGCTTCATTGAAGGCCGCATTGCCGAGCTGGAAGCCCGCATGTCACGCGCCGACGTGATTGACATCAAGTCGCTGAAAAACGACACCATCAAATTCGGCGCAACCGTGCGCCTCGCCGACGAAGACAGCGGCGAAGAAAGCACCTACCAGATCGTGGGCGAATACGAAGCCGACATCCGCCAGAACCAGATCTCCATCACCGCCCCCTTAGCGCGCGCCCTGATCGGCAAAAAGCTGGGCGACAGCGTAGAGGTCAAAACCCCCAAGGGTGGCAAATCCTACGAAGTGCTAAAGATCGAGCACAAATAGTTACGCAGCCGGAGCCGCAACCGGCGCGGGCGCAGATTCAATATGGTCTTTATTGGCAAACGTCCCTGCAACTAACCCCAGCAGGATCAGGATCAGCACGAGCTTAAACACGCCCTTGACCACTTTCAGCACAACGATAAATGCGAGGAACAAAACCCCAAGAATGGCAAATAACATAAACTAACTCCCTCAAAAATTTCACTAAAGACATTTTTTTAGAAGCGTCGTAAAGAACAAACAGGGAGTTAGCGTAAAAACCTAAAGGCCGGGTACGTCTTCTAAATAACTATCCGCCCAGATTTTGCGCTGGCTCACCGCATCCACATTCCCGCCCGAAAGAATGACCAGCACGCGCTTGCGGCCCTTCTGCGTGCGCAGCCACGCCTGCGCCGCCGCCATCGCCATGGCCGACGTCGGCTCCACAACGGTCTTCAGCAAATGCTGCAACCACTGCGTCCAATAGATAATGTCGCGCTCCTCAACCTCATAAAACCCGGCAAGCTCTCGCAAATACGCAAACGTAAGCTCCGAGATATGCAAGGTGCGCGCACCGTCAGCAATCGTCATCGGCGTTTCATCAAACCCGATAATCCGCCCGCTGCGCACCGATTGCGCCGCATCGTTAGCCATTTTTGGTTCCGCCGCAAATACCTGTGCATGCGGTGCAAAGCCTTGCGCGGCAAGCCACGTGCCCGAAAGCAACCCGCCCCCGCCGCATGCCGCAAAAATCGCATCCGGCGCAGCACCATCTTCAATCGCCTCAAGGCACGCTGTGCCCTGCCCTGCAATCACCATGTCGTCCGCCGATGGGTGTAAAAACGTGGCCCCTGCCGCTGCCATCTGCTCCGCCATCGCTTCGGCCTCCTGGCGAGTGTCGGTCAGGATAAGTTCGGCTCCGTAACTGATGGAAGCCTGCTGCTTGATGGCCGATACAAAGCGCGGCATGATCACCGTGGTGCGCACACCCAGCAAGCTTCCCGCAAGCGCCACCGCCTGCGCATGATTGCCCGAACTGAACGCAACGATATGGCTGGGTGTTTTACCCTGCTCCTTGAGCGCCAGCAGCGCATTCAACGCGCCGCGGATTTTGAAGGCCCCAATCCTCTGGAAACCTTCCACCTTAAAAACGATTTCGTGGCCGAGCCAATGATCCAGCAGCGATGAAGACATCAGCGGCGTACGGCGGATATGCGGCGCAATGCGCACCCCCGCTTCCTTCACCGCATCGGGTGAAAGCAAGGTAACAGCGGCCTGACGAGGGGCAAGAACGGAAGAAGACACGGGAAATACCTGCAAATAACGAATATACGGAGCATACGCCCCGTTTTGCGGCTGTAAAGCGCCCAGTTAATCTTTAGCGGATTTTTTAAAAGGGTAGCAAAACTCTGGCGTGGGGAACGCGCCCGTACGCACATCCTGCGCGTACTGCGCAACGCTTGCGCGCACCGCCTCGCCCAACTGCCCGTAATGCCTCACAAATCCCGGCACACGCGCCGTCATCCCCAGCATATCGTCCACCACCAGCACCTGCCCGTCGCACGCGGGCGACGCGCCAATACCAATGGTAGGAATACCGATTTCAGCTGTAATTTCGCGCGCCAGCGTTTCCTTCACGCCTTCCATCACCACCGAAAATGCCCCCGCTTCGGCCACCGCCAAAGCGTCGCGGCGAATCACGGTTGCTTCATTATCGTTGCGCCCCTGATAGCGGTAACCGCCCAGCGCGTTGAAATATTGCGGCATCAGCCCCACATGCGCCATCACCGGAATCCCGCGCTCCACAAGGAACCGGATCGTCTCAGCCATCTCTGCGCCACCTTCCAGTTTCACAGCGCCACAGCCGGTTTCCGCCATAATGCGCGCCGCCGCGCGGAACGCATCTTCCTTGCTCGCCTGATAGCTTGCAAACGGCATATCCACCACCACAAACGCAGTTTTAGACGATACCGCTACCGCCTTGCCATGCGCAATCATCATATCCAGCGTCACCGCCAGCGTGCTGTCCATGCCATACACCACCATGCCCAGCGAATCGCCCACCAGCAGAATATCCACCTCCCCATCCAGCAATTTCGCCATGGTGGAGGTGTAGCAGGTAAGAACAACCAGCTTTTCAGCGCCTTTGCGCGCGGCAATATCGAGTGTGGTTAAACGCTTGGTCATGAGAGCCTTATGAGGTTACGACGCCTGCTTGATGATCACGCCTTCAATGTCCTTGGCGACGCGCGGCAGGGTGAAGATGATCTTGGTGCCTTTGTCCAGTTCGCTCTCGATATTAAACTTTCCGCCCATAATCTCCACAAACTTTTTCGTAAGCGGCAGCCCAAGGCCCGTGCCCTCATATTTGCGCTTCAGCGTATTGTCCACCTGCCCAAACGGCGACATGGCCCGCGAAATATCCTTGGGCGCAATACCAATGCCTGTGTCCTGCACCTCAAACGTCACCGTGTCTTCACCCAGGTTCTGCCATGCCGTCAGCGACACCTGCCCACCCGTAGGCGTAAATTTCACAGCGTTAGACAATAGGTTAAGCAGCACCTGCTTGAATTTCTTCCCATCAATAATCATGATAAAATGATCCTTGGGCAAATTATCCACTAGCGCCACCCCACCCGCTTCCGCACGGGGGCTAACAAGGCGCATGCTATTTTGCACCATCTTCGTCGCATCCACTTCAGATACTTCCAGCGCCAGCTTGCCCGCTTCGGCCTTCGAGAAGTCTAAAATATCGTTGATAAGGCTCAGCAGATGCACACCCGACGTATGGATGTCGCCCACATACTGGTCGTATTTGCGCTCGGAAAGCGTGGGCAGAAGCTCCGTCTTGATAATCTCTGAAAACCCGATGATAGCGTTCAGCGGCGTGCGCAGCTCATGGCTGATATTGGCAAGGAACTGGGTCTTATCCGCGTTTTCTGCCTGTGCCGATGCCGCCGTTTTCGCAAGGTCTAAATTCGTCTCATGCTGCTTGGCAATGATCGCCTCGGCCTTGCGTGAGCTGAACGAAAGAATCAGCAAAAATGACAGGAACACGAAAATCACGATACACGTCGCCAGCACCTGGAACGAAAGCAGCTCGTCATACGTCTTCGTAATGTCGAACAGGATTTCCACTGTGCCCTCTGCGGGCTTATCCCCCGAATTATCGCCGTTAAACGGCAAAATCGTCTGCACCAGCTTGCCGTTGGGTGTATTGTTCATCACGATGTCTTCAAGCACCTGGCTCGACATGGTGACCTTTTTGTTATTCGCCAGCACAAAGCTTTTATCCGGCGTACTCGACGTGCCCACCAGCTTCGTACTATCATTCACATTGGTCGAAACCAGTAGCTGGCCTTCGGAGTTATAAATATTCACCCGCAACAGCTGCATGCCCTGGAAATACTGTGAGGTCGCTTGCGCAAAATACGGCACTTGCGGATTGGCGCGCAGTTTTTCCGGGTCTTTCAGAATCGGCAGCAGCTCTGGCCGGTACTTCTTCCACACCGAGTTCACATAGCCCTGCGCCACACTGTTATGATTTTTCTCCAGCACATTTACGAGGTCTTCCAGCGCCAGCGAACGCAGGAACATGCCCCCCATCACCGAAGTACTCACGATGAAGAGCAAACTTATGACCAGGAATATGCGCAGGTAACCGAACATGGACTTCTAAAATTTTCTGTGTCGAGGCCCGCAAAATCGAGCCCTACCCTAGCAAGTGTAGCCCATGCGTATTAAAAATATGTTTAGAACATCCACTTGTAAAAACTGTATTTTTCGTTAAAAAACCTCTTTATACATCCTTAATAATTCCCGGTTGACACAGAAGTGCCGAGCCTATATAAACTTTCTTCCGCTCAGGCCAGCAATGGCTAAAAAGCGACCAACATATTGAAACTTAGATAATTTCAGGAATCCTCCTATGAAACGGACCTATCAGCCTAGCAAAATCGTTCGCGCCCGCCGCCATGGCTTCCGTGCCCGTATGGCAACCGTAGGTGGCCGCAAAGTGATCAACAATCGCCGCGCCAAAGGCCGCAAGCGCCTCTCCGCCTAAAGTTTAAGACTGGCCTTACGTCCCGGTCGCAAAACGGGAAAACGAAATGCCCTTAAACACTATCCAGAAGCGCAAAGACTTCCTGCTGGCCTCAAGCGCCGGCAAACGATTCATCACGAATAGCTTTATTTTGCAGATGATGCCGCGAAATGCCGCACATCCTGCCCCTCCCGCCCCCCGTTTCGGCTTCACCGTCACCAAAAAGATGGGCAATGCCGTCATCCGCAACCGTATCAAGCGCCGCCTGCGCGAGGCGGTGCGCGAAAAAGCCATGCCCCTTGCCAAAGCCGGAAACGATTACGTCATCATCTCCCGCCATAAGGCGCTCGATTGTCCTTTTCCCGATCTTTTGCGCGATATGGAATTTGCATTTTCCCGAATAATCGGTATGAAGAACGATAAATCGAAAATCGCTTCCGAAAAGCCAGCCGCATGAACGTTTTAAGCCAGGCAGGAATACTGCTTATCCGCGCCTACCAGCTCTGCGTTTCGCCGTGGCTGGGGGCCAATTGCCGCTTCGAACCCACCTGCTCCGCCTACGCCATCGCCAGCCTGCAAGGCCATGGTTTTTTCAAGGGCATATACCTCACCACGCGCCGTCTTTTGCGTTGCCACCCTTTCGCAAACCCCGGTCACGACCCTGTACCAACCTGCATAAAATGTAAGTCATAAAAAAATGTTGAAGCACGAAGAACCCGACTACCGCCGCATTTTCCTAGCCGTTTTCCTGTCCGCCATTCTTCTCATCGGCTGGCAGATCAAGGTGGAATGGCCGCGCCGCCAGGCCCTGTCGCAGTTCAACACCGTGCAGGAACATAAAAAAGAGGTCGAAAAAACCAAGCACGCCGAGGCCCTGCCCAGCACCAAAGACCCCGAAGAAAACCTGAACCTCACCCGCGCTGAGCGCATCGCGGTGTCTCCGCGCCTGAACGTGAAGTCCGACCGCCTCCTCGGCTCCATCGCCTTAAAAGGCGCGCGTTTCGACGACCTCGCCTTCACCATGTATCACGACACGGTGGAAAAAGACTCCCCCAACGTCACCCTCTTTTCGCCCAACGGCGACGAGCACGGCTATTTCGCGCAAATCGGCTGGTTAGCCGCCGATAGCAGCGTCAAAATCCCCGACCAGAACACGGTCTGGAAAGCCGATAAAAAAGAACTCACCCCCGGCGAACCCGTAAACCTCACCTGGAACAACGGCCAGGGCCTCACCTTCACCCTCACCATCAATCTCGATGAACACTACATGTTCAGCGTAGATCAAAAAGTGGACAACAAATCCGGCCACGCCGTGACCCTGATGCCCTACGCCTACATCAACCGCACTTACGAATCCCCCAAAAAACCTTCCTTCCTGCATGAAGGCCCCTTAGGCGTGGTCAATGATTCGCTGAACGAAGTGAACTACGAAAAACTGAAAGAAAAAGGCAACGCCGTATTCGACGACGCCAACGGCTGGTTCGGTATCACCGACCATTATTGGTTTAGCGCCCTCATCCCCGCACAGGGCCACCACAAAGTCACCTTCGGCCATTACGTGAAAAACGCCCGCGACCGCTATCAGGTGGATTACCTCGATGACCCGGTCACCGTTGAAGACAGCACCTCGCTTTCGGGCAATGTACGCCTCTTTGCCGGTGCCAAAGAACTCACCTTGCTCGACCAGTACGCCGCCGGCAAAGCCGACAAGGGCGCACCTATTCCGCTGTTCGACCGCGCGCTGGACTTTGGCTCCTTCTACTTCCTCGCCAAGCCCACATGCATCGTCACCGACCTGCTGTATAAGGCCACGGGCAATTTCGGCATCGCGCTGCTCATCTTCATCATCATCGTAAAATCGCTGATGTTCCCGCTTGCGAATAAATCGTTCAAAAGCATGGCCCAGATGCGTGCGCTGCAACCCCAGATGATCAAAATCCGCGAAAAATATTTCGACGATCAGCTCGCCCTGCACAAAGCCACGCGTGAACTTTACAAGCGCGAAAAAGTGAACCCCGCCGCAGGCTGCCTGCCGGTGCTTATCCAGCTTGTGGTGTTCCTCGCCCTCTTCCGCGGCCTGAATGTCACCATCGAAATGCGCCACGCAACCTTCCTGTGGCTGCGCGATCTTTCCGCGGCCGATCCTTCAAACCTCTTCACCCTCTTCGGCGCCTTGCCGTGGAACAACCCCAGCTTCCTGCATCTGGGCCTGCTGCCGATCCTGTATTGCATCACCATGGTCGTGCAAACCAGCCAGCAGCCCAAGCCCGCTGATCCCGTGCAAGCCAAGATGATCACCTTCATGCCGTATTTCATGCTGCTGTTTTTCGACACCATGGCGTCGGGCTTTGTGCTGTACTGGACCTTCAGCAACTCGCTGTCCATCATCCAGCAGCGTTTCATCAGCAAGAAATACGCACCCAAAACACCGCCCGTACTGGCCAATGGATAATAACCTACCATTGTTTCGCCAGCCCTGCCTTTTCGTCGCAGGCGCCGCAAACGAGGAATCGTTGCCCAACGCAGCGCTACCCGAAATCGCGTTCATTGGCCGCTCCAACGTGGGCAAATCCAGCCTCGTGAATGCGCTGGTGGAAAAGAAAGCGCTCGCCCGCACCTCGCAAAATCCCGGCGCCACCAAGCAGCTGAACTTCTTCAACCTCGGCAACCGCATGATGCTGGTAGACATGCCCGGCTACGGCTACGCCAAAGTCAGCAAGCAGCAAAAATCGGAATGGGACCAGCTCATCCGCAATTATTTCCTTGGCCGCACCACCCTCCAGCGCGCCTGTGTGCTGATTGATGCCCGCCGCGGAACCCTGCCCCACGACCATGAATTCATGGAGCTTCTGGACGAAACCGCCGTAATTTTCTACATCGTCCTCACGAAAATTGACGCGCTCAAGCCCGCCGAGCTAAACCAGATGTTGCAAGAAATGCAGAAAACCATAAAATCCCACGTAGCCGCGCACCCGACCCTCTTTGCCACCAGCGCCGAGAAGAAAATCGGCATCACCGAGCTGCAAGAAGAACTAACCCCCTTTGCACTGCCAGCATAACGAGCCAAACACATGCAGACCAAAGAAGTAAAAACACCCGACGCCTGGCTTAAAACCGCCGCCACCCTTTCCGAAGCGCTGCCCTACATGCGCGAATTCGCAGGCGAAACATTCGTCATCAAATACGGCGGCCACGCCATGGGCGAAGCCAGCCTCGCGCGCAAATTCGCCGAAGACATCGTGCTGCTGAAGCAGGTCGGCATCAACCCCATCGTCGTCCATGGCGGCGGCCCGCAAATCGGCAAAATGCTTGAGCGCCTGAAAATCCAGAGCAGCTTTATTGATGGCCTGCGCGTCACCGACGCCGCAACGGTCGAAATCGTGGAAATGGTCCTCTCCGGCTCCATCAACAAACAGATCGTGTCTGAAATCAATGCCGCGGGCGGCATTGCGGTGGGCATTTCCGGCAAAGACGGCAACCTCATCGAAGCCCGCAAGCTTCGCCGCACCATGCGCGACCCCGATTCCAACATCGAAAAAATCCTCGACCTCGGCTTCGTGGGCGAACCGGTTCGCATCAACCCCACCCTGCTCCAGGAATTCTCCGAGTCCAACATCATCCCCGTCATCGCCCCCATCGGCATCGGCGCCGACGGCGAGACGTACAATATCAACGCCGACACCGCCGCAGGCGCGCTTGCAGCGGCCCTTGGCGCTGCCAAGCTCATCATCCTGACCGACGTGGCCGGCGTGCTGAACAAAGACAAAGAACTCATCAGCACCCTCACCATCCGCGAATGCAAAAAACTCACCAAGGATGGCGTGATTTCCGGCGGCATGATTCCCAAGATTGAAACCTGCATCCACGCGGTGGAAAACGACGTCGAAGCCGCCCATATTCTCGATGGCCGCCTGCCCCACGTATTGCTGCTGGAAACCTTCACCAAATACGGTGCAGGCACAATGATTCACCACGAATAATTACTGGCTAAGGCGAATCCCGGTAAACTTCAGGCTGTCTACAATCGTCTGGTACGCCGCGTTCAGCTGCGCCGCATTTGCGGTCGCGAAATAATATCCCGAACCCGACGAGCAGGTATTCAGCTGCGCCGCGTTATACGTGCCCGGCAAGCCAAACCCGATCGTATAAATCCGCATCCCTTGCGCCTTTATCGCCGTGCATAATGCCGCCGTCGTCGTATTGTCGTTCGACACCGCGCACAAGCCCGCGCCGCACGTCTGGTTGCCGCCAAGATACACATTGTTCTTCTGGCCCGACACCAGGATCACCACCTTGTTGCGCGTACTGCCCGCACCCATCGGCAAGCCCGGCAGCGACGCGTCCCACCGCCCCGTCCAGCTCGTCGAAAGCGTAAACCACCCCCACATCAGCCCCACATTGGTGCGCGTGCGCCCCGCCATCTGCATCCCTTGCAGCGTGGTAAGTATGGTTCCCTGCACATTGCTGCCGAATAGCATCTTGGTAAGCGCCGTGTTCACCCCGTCGCCATTATTAAATGTGCCCGGCGCCGCGCCGTACGGCGTGCGGAACTGCGTGGTCACCGCTGCCCCCGGCGGCGTGTCGCTCACATCATTATACAGCGCATTCTTTGGAATATCCGGGTTACGCCCTGCAAAATACGCATTGCCGCCACCACCCCCGTAAGCAACATACTGCGCCTGGTTCTGCGCCCATAGCAGCTTCGCCGCTGGCGACGTTGTTACATTCACCGCAACATCATACGGCAGCACCGACACATACGTGTTGGCAAGCGTGGCATTCGCGCCAAACAGCGTGTTGATGAACAGCTTTGAAGAACTCACAAGATTGGGAACATCCACACCATTGCTGTTATCCAGCACCATCGCAATTTCCAGCGTGCTGCTATTTTGCGAATCCAGCACTTTCGACACAATGTTAAGCGTCGTATTCGTAAAGCCGAACATCTGCATCATGCTATTGGGCACCAGCACCTGCGCCGAACCCGTATAATTGCCCGCCGACCCCGTAACGCTAAAGGCGCTTACCGTCGAACCCATATATTTGTTAGGGTAGTTGGCGTTAAACAGCCGCAAAGCCTCTGCCTGAACGGCCGTGGTGCTGGCCGTCGAGACCGCCCCCAGCAACCCCGCATCCATCGCCGACTGGGCTTTGGACTGCACAGCGTATAATTTGCTCAGGTCAATGGTCATCCCCACGATGGTGAGCAACAGCGGGATCATCAGCGCTATCAGCAGCAACGACGCACCCGATTCATCGGAAATAAAACGATTTTTCAATGCCATGCCATCATTTATGCAGGATTCACCATCTTCTGATAATAGCCCTACTTGGTGAATTTCACGTTAATCACCCCCCTAAAACCCTAAAAATATTACTTTTTCTTAAACTTTACCCCCTAAGATAGAAAGGTGATGTTGTAAAAGGACACGAACCCCGCCATGCGCAAATTTCTGAAACAAACCGAAGGTGCGACGATTATCGAATTCGCGGTGATTGCCCCGGTGCTGTTTTTGATGCTCATGGGCATCCTCGAAATGGGCCTCATCCTGTTCACCACCTCCGCCATGGAAGGCGCAACCAATGTCGGCTCCCGTATCGGCAAAACCGGGTTCACCACCGGCGGCCTAAGCCGCGAAAACTATATCCGCGCCCAAATCCAGAAACTCACCGGCGGCTTCCTGAATCCCGCCCTGCTCGACATTTCCATTCTTTCCTACAGCAGCTTTTCAAATGTGGGCAAACCCGAACCCTGCATCGCTCCCCCTGTTGCCCCCTGCCCCGGCGTTGCCGGCGTCAACTTCGTAGACGTAAATGGCAACGGAACATGGGATCAGGACCAGGGCGCCGCAAGCGCTGGCGGCTCCGGCTCCATCGTGCTGTACCGCGTCACCTACCCGTGGCATTTATTCACCCCCGTCATGGCCAGCTTGCTTGGCACGGGCGGCGTATACACCATCACCGCCGTATCCGCGGTCAGGAATGAGCAACAGCAATGACCAGATTCATTCGCAATAATTCGGGTGTGGCCATGATCGAATTCGCCGTGGCGCTTCCCTTCCTGCTGATTTTGTTTTTAGGCATGCTGGAACTTGCCAATTACACCATCCAGCACCAGAAGATTGATAAGGTCGCCAATGCCATGGCCGACTTTCTTTCGCAAGGCTCCACCGTCACCACCACCGACCTCGATGATTTCGGTCAGGCCGTGCCGCAAATCATGCGCCCCTATAATTTCAATGGTACCGTGATTTTCTCCTCGGCGGCCAACAGCGTGGTAGCCGTGGCCCCCTGCCCCGCAAACAACCCCTGCATCAACTGGCAGTACCGCATCCTCGGCACCGACGCGAGCCACATCGGCAGCACCGGCACTATCCCCGTCATGCCCAACAACTACCCGATCATTTCCAACCAGAATGTGGTGATCGCCGAAGCGTTCCTGCACTACTCGCCGATACTAAGTATCTCCAGCAATTTCGTGCCCGCCTTCACGCCCCAGACCATTTATAAGGTGGCCGTGTTCAAACCGCGCCAAGGCTCGCTCACCACGCTGCGCTAAGCAGCAACCCCGGTAAGCTTCACCCGCGAGAGTGCCTGCTGTTCAAGGCTGGTTTCCATGAGCTGGTAATACGCGTCTTTGGCCATACGCAGCGACATCGCATCATTGGACATCTTCTCCGGTGTCTTCGCGTTTTCCTTCATGTTTTTCACCACGCCTTCTTTGGCTTCAAACTCGCGGAAATGTTTGCTCATCTCGTCGGCCAGGCCGCGCGCATGTTCCACCGTCGGGCGCAAATGCTCCGGAATCAGCTCAATCGGGTCACGCACCCGGAAGCTCTGCACGGGCGCATAATTGCCTTCCTTGCTCGGCCCGATCGCAACCGCTGCGCGGATCTGCGAAAGACCGTTCACAAAATTCAGCGTCTGCTGGTGAATATTGGCAAGCGCAAGGTCCGCCGCGTCAAACTGCTTGAAATGCGTTTGTCCTTCGCTATACGCCCCCACCAGCTGCGCAAGCTCCACTTCCACGCCCTTCTTGGTCAAATGCACGCTGCCATCGTCAGCCACCCGCATGCTCACTTCACCCTTTTCCCACACGCGTGGCAGCGTCTTGGAAGACAAGCAAGCCGTGTAGGCCGCCGCGTCGAGGTTATGCTTCACCGTGGGGTCGCCCTGATACATTTTGCTCATCAGGTTCAGGTTGGTAAGCTTACCACCCTTATCAATTTCAAACATTTCCGAAACACCCATGATGTTCGAGAAAATGCCGAACTCCTTACCCGCAAGCCCGATAGCACGAATCCCTACATAGTTGACCTTCCCGCCCTTAGAGGCCGGGCGTGCGCTGTAGTTTTCAATGAAATCTTCGCCGTACTTGCGTAGCAGCTCTTCATAGCGCGAGTTATCGGCGTCGCCATTCTTACCCGTACCCGGCACAAGAATATCGTCGCGCGTCCCCGCGATGCGTTTGCGGATCGCCTTCAGGCAGGCTTCCTTCAGCTGCTGCATGTTCTCCACATCCAGCTTAAACCCGTAAGGGTTGCCCAGCGCCATCGTCTCCAGCGCCACGCGCTGCGCGCCGGTCTCCGTAATACGCGCTTCCGCCTTACCTTCAGTCTCCGATGCCTGGGTCTTGGACGCAAGGCGCGTAACCGCCCGCAGCACCGATTTGATCGCCGAGTACACACCCGTGGTAAAGGTCGTGTGCTGCCCCTGCTCGGTAATGGTGTTCACCATCGAATCCGTGCCCGTCGTGCGCGCAAGCGAGCCGCCCTGCCCTTGGTAAATCTGGTTCACGTAAAGGTATTTTTTGCCCTTCTCGTCGGCCAGCAAATGGCGCGAGGCCGCTTCATAGCTCTCCACCACGGTAATGTTATTGAGCGTTGAAGACGCGAGTGTGCCGCGCTTTGCGCTATCGCTGTTAGCCAGCATCTTGTGTGGCCCCACATACACCAGCGCGTCCTTCAGCTCCGCAATATCCATCTTGCGCATAGACATGGCGTTGTCGCTGAAGCCTTGCGAGCGCAAGAACTCATAGGCCGTCATTTCCTGGCCGTTGGTCTTCACCAGCGACTTCTCCGAAGCCTTGCCCATGTCAATGCCCAGGGAGTTATGATACGCGGTGTTCGCAAGCTTGGTCGAAAGCATTGCAGGCGTGTTCAAAATCGCGTCCGGGTCCTCATACAGCGGCACCACGTCCACCTTCGAGCCGAGCAGGTTCTTGAAAATATTGGCCGTCAGCACGTCGTTGCTATCACGCAAAATCGCTTCCTGGCGGATGTTGGAAAGATTGCCCTGCGAAAGCATTTGGTTGGGCGGGCTGCCCGCTTCAGCGATGATCACGCGCTTAAACGCGTCATTATACAGCTTCCCGCTAATGTAAAACGGCGCCACGTCGTCAAGGAACACGCTTTCATTGACCGGCAGCTCCAGCGGAATCGCATCCGGCGACTTATGGTATTTCGGCGCCACGTTATTAGCCGTCGCCTCATAGGAGTTCTTGAGGATCTCCTTAAATTTGTCCACCAGCGTCATTTCTTCGTCGCTCAATGCCCCCGGCGTCAGCGCCCGCGAGGCCAGCCCGTCAACCACTTCCATCACCTTGCGCAGCTTCTGTTCGTCCTTGGACGTCGTCGCCCGCAGCGCGTTCATGAAGTCTTCGCCGGTGAGTTTCTCCCCCGTCTTCGACCCCGGAATCGCCATCCCGTCGAGGCTATGGTTCAGCCCCACATTGGCCAGCGTCTTCAGGAAGTAGCGCATTGCTTCCTTGTGCTGGTTGGCGTTTTCGCGGCGTTCCACCTTCATGGGGAAATCGCCCTTGGCGGCTTTAATAATAAGCCCGTCCAGCGTCGTAAGCGGGGTCTTGTCGTCAAACGCCGACGGCATCTTCTGGAAGCTCACCTCGCCCTTGGCCTCAAGCTCCTTCAGCGTATGGGCAATGTTCAGCACTTTTTCCGAATAGTTGGTCGTAAGCGCCTCGATGGTTTCCGGCTGGTGCATCAGCATGTCATAGGCCTTGCCCGCTTTCTGGGCTGCTGCGCGCAGTTGCAGGCGTTCGTCTTCCACCTCGTCGCGCACCGGCGTTTCGCCGTGGTTTTCGGCGTAGGTTTGCAGCTTAGTCAGCGCCAGCATCACCCCGCGCGCCGAGTCGCGCACCGACTCAACAATATGTTTCTTGGTCTCCAGCTCCTCAATCAGCGTATCCACCGACTCGGCGATCTCCTGTTTGTGCGACACCCGCCCCTTCACTTTCTGAAGGTCCTGCAAAAACTGGTCCATGGCCGCGGCCTTGATACCCGGAATCGCGAAGTTATTGTCCCATGCGTGGCTGGTGCGCTTGCCGTCGCCATCGGTAAACCATGTGCTATGGTCCGACGTCAGCTCCGAAAGCTTCTTCACCTGGTCGAAGCTTAAGGTCTGCCCCACCTTCGCGTCTACCATCCGCGCGCGTTTCAGGATAACCGATACTTCTTCCGTAATCCCCTCATACACGCGGGGAATCAAATCCACGGCGGCTTCATCCAGCTCATCGGCGCGGCTGCGGCCCTTGCGCGGTTTAATATAGCTAAGCGCCTGCGCGAAATCATTGCCCAGCCCGTTATCGGCGAATTGCTTGGAAAGCACCGCCTTGGCCGATTCTTCATTGCGTCCCAGCGCCTCAAGCGACTCTTGCGACATGCCAAGGAAATGCTTCAGGATCTCCGGCGTCAGGTTCGCCAGCTCCCGTGTCTGTGAAAAATTTGGGTGCGTGGTATAGATCGTGTCCTGCGGCGAGAATTGCTGTTTCGCTTTATCCACAGCCGGGTCACCGCTCAGCAAGCGGTCATAAAATTCCCGCTCCGCCGTCCCGCTGATCACATAGCTGCCCGCCTTCGGCAAGGTGCGCACCGGCAGCCCCCCACCGCCCAAACGGCGTTTTTCCTCAGTAATTTCCGAAGCATAAGAAGAAAGGGCAAACAGCCAGTTCTTGAGGAAGATTTTCTGCCCAGCGTTTAAGTCTTTGTAATCACCACTTAAACGCTCACTGATCACCGACTCCAGCGCCTTGGCGATACGCTCAGGTGTGGGGTGTGAACCCACATTAGGATCACGAGGCGTTACAACTGGTTCTGGATTGTTCGGTTGGGGGGTGGCAGCTTCTTGCGACATAGGAATCCCTTAATTTTTTTTAACATAATATAGAAAAAGAAAACCACCCACAACCGAATTTAACGTACAAAAACCCAATTTTCCGCCGTGGAAAGCGCAGGCGTGAAATGGTACCCGCCAGCAGTGAACTTTTTCAAGCCCTCCACATCCATAAGCTGCTGTTTAATAACATAATCATCCATCATCCCCCGTGCTTTCTTCGCATGGATGCCAATAATCTTCAACGCACCCTTCTGTTTTTCCTTAAACACAATGTGAATGAGTCGTCCGTCGAGCAGTTTGGGTTTCACCGAATGGAAATATTCCTCCGATGCCAGGTTCACCAAAACGCCCCCCTTCACCTTCGCCAGATCGTCGTTCAAAAACCCGGTAATTTTGTCTCCCCAAAACTGGTAAAGGTCTTTCGCCTTTTTCACTTTGAGCGACGTCCCCATCTCCAGCCGGTACGCCTGCATCAAATCCAGAGGCCTTAACACGCCGTATAATCCCGACAGGATTCGCACATGTTCTTGCGCGAATGTTAACTCCTTCTTGGAATAGCCGGATATATCCATTGGCGCATACACATCCCCCTTGAATGTGAACAAGACAGGCCGGGCATTATTCCGTGTAAACGGCGTAGCAAAATTTTCAAATCTTGCCACATTCATAGCCGATAATTTATCACTTATTCCCATAAGTTGTGAAAGTTTTGCACTGGAATAATTCCGCAAAATTTTTACCAGCTCCCCCGCCTCTCCCAGCCCCCGCGGCTGCGTCACGGATACATCCGGCAACACACTCTCCAAATCCAGCGTTTTCGACGGCGATAACACCAATAACATATTATATTTCCTTATAAATATGACAAAAAATACTCAAAAAACCTAAAAACGCACCAAAATCGTAAATTTTAGCTCCAAAATCAACCATAATTTACCATTTCACCCATTAACGCTACAATCCTCTTTACCACCCATCCCTTAACAAAACTGCATTAACCATGCCCCTTCAAAAACCCAGCTACCTTTTCCCTCAACACCTCAAAAACATAGCTTCAAACATATATTTTTTCCTCAAAAATTAATTTTAAAAAATAACCATAAAAATCATAAATTTATTTAGTCTGACAAAGCTAAAACAAAGTTGATTTCGGAAACGTAACTGAACAGGAAAAATCTATATTTTTTCGTTCCGCTTCCCAAAATACCTTAGCCCCTCTCCCTACACCGTCAAAATCATTAATACCCCACTAAACCACCCTATTTCCTATCCGCCACAGCAATCATGCAAAACTTATTTTCTCAAAAACCAAACCGACTCATTAAAAAAGTAAAGACTATTCCTGATTTCAAACCACAATTCCCTAACGCAAAAACCGCGCAAACCCGCTTCCAGCCTCAATCGCGCGCGAAAAAGCTTCCCGGCCCCAAAAATCAGGAATCCAAACAATAAACTGAAAATAAAATGAAAAATGCACAAAAATAGTGCAATCATTCCGGCTATTTTGGCCCGATCCTGCGTGCGCAGGGGCCATATTAGCGCGCTCCAAGTGCCTTAGGCAGCTGGATGGCCTCACAGGAAACTGCAAGCCCCGTAGCGTCATCGGTTTCCACCAGCAGGCCGCACAGCGTCCCCGGACCGCTCGCCGGTTCCAGCCGGATCTTTGTCATCTTAGTCAGGAACCGCTCCAGCGGGGCCTCGTTTTTGAACCCGATCACTCCCTGGTAATCGCCGCACATGCCCGCATCGGTCTGGTAACCGGTTTTCTTGGGCAAAATCCGGGCATCTTGTGTCGGCACATGCGTGTGGCTACCCACCACCATGCTCACCCGCCCGTCAAGATACTGACCCATAGCCATTTTTTCTGAAGTCGCCTCCGCGTGCATGTCCACGATGATGGCTTGCACCCCACCGCCCAGCTTCGCGTTCTGCAAAATCCGGTCGGCACAGGCAAAAGGACATTCGGCATGCTCCTTATGGAACACCTGCCCTAGCAGATGAAGCACCATCACCTTCTTACCTGTGACAGTCGTATAAATCCCGTGCCCCGTCCCTGGGGTCCGTTCGGGAAAATTCTGGGGCCGCAGCAACCGTTTTTCGGACGCTAAGTACGGCACAATATCTTTCTGGTCCCAGATATGGTCCCCCCCGGTCACCACATTGGCCCCGGCCTCAAAAAAATCTTTGCACAACGCGGGCGTAATCCCAAAACCCGCCGCCGCGTTATCGCCATTGACCACAATGAAATCCAGCCCCCATTCGCGCCTGAGCTTGGGCAAATGCTCCACCACCACGTCGCGGCCCGCACGCCCCACCACATCACCACAGAAAAATAACTTCATATTCCAGCACCTTGATCAAAACGGATGATTTCTTTATCGGTCACAATCATATCCATCTTCTGGTCGTGCGCGCCCGTGGGAATGGCCTCCACCTCTTGCTGGCTGTACCCAACCCCCACCACCTGCACCGGTTCCCCCATGGCTTTCAGCCGTGCAATGGTCCGGTCATAATACCCCGCCCCATACCCCAGCCGATGCCCCGCCCGGTCAAACGCCACCAGCGGCACCAAAATCACTCCCGGCCTGAACACCGGAACCCCCGCCGGAGGAATGGGAATACCATACCGGCCTTTTTCCAGTTCTTCCCCCAAGCGCCACCGCCGGAAATAAAGCGGCTTATCGGCCGCCTCAATCACCGGCAAACATAAACTCTGCCCGCGCTCGGCCAGCAGCTGCATGGCGGGCTGCACATCCAGCTCGCCGCGAAACGGAACATACCCCGCAACCACCGCCTGTGGCGGCGCCGCCTGCAAAAGCGCCTGCGCGCACAGCTCCGCCGCGCGCAGGCGAACCTCAGGGCGAATGCGCTCCCGCGTCGCAAGATACTCAATTCGAATAGTATTTTTATCAGTCTGCAAACGAAAAATCTTCCTGCCCAGTCAAAAACACGGGCCAGCATAGCAAGGAATTGCCCGGATACGAGCAAAAAACCTTGAAACTGCTATGGAGGGGGGCAAAGGTGAGGTGAACGGAACCACCATGGCCGTCGGTTGAACAAGTCGCATTCGACCCGTAAGTTCAGGTGGGCGCCATATGTGCAAGGACAGGTCCCGGCCAGTGACAGCTCCCAAAAGATAAGAGTATCGGTCCAAGGAACAATGTACCTAACGTACCGAGCAGAACCGTTCAGCTAGGATACTAGCGTATTTCCACCTGATCTGCAATCTTTTCGATACGCTGCGCGATTTCTTCAAGCGTGGTGGCCATGGCGTGTTCAATTTCCACCATCCGCTCTTCCTGCCCTAGCTTCTTATCGTCGCCCACAAGGCTTGCAAGCCGCTGTACTTCCTCGGTAATTTCTTGGTTTTCGCGCTTATTCTCCACCACCTCATCGGCCATCATCAGCGCCGCCATCAGCAGCGCCATGCCTTCGCCGGGGTTCGTGCCCATGCCGCGCACCAGCGCCCGTATCCGGTCGTCAATTTCGTCAGCCAGCATCCGCAGATGGTCTTCCTGCCCGTCATCGCAAGCAACGTCATATTGCCGGGCATTAATCCGCAGACTTACTAAAGCCATAAAATCCTTAGAATTTTTAGTTATTGTTGAGCAGCTTAATGCACCACCGTGCAACAATGCAACGAAAATATCTGCTTACGGGGTAATTGTCACAATTCTTTAAACCAATAACCCCCTTTTTCCAGCTACAGTAATACCATGGCCGAAACAACCGAACTACGCACCAAGATCAGCACGCAGGTAATGGACACCGCCAAAGACCAGGTGGCCCGTAAGCTCATCCAGAATTGGGATAACCTGACCCAGGTCATGCCCACCCTTCCTGCCAAGCCCCCCACCGCCGCCGAAATGATGGGCGACCCCAAAGCCCCCGAAGGCAGCCTCGCCCGCATGGGTATCGCAGGCCAGCTGATCATGAACCGCGAAACCAAAATCGGTGGTGTGGATTTAAAGCTCGAAAAGCTCGATGAAACGCTCGACGAATACGTCAAAAATTTTAGCGCCGCCATTCCCGGCCTGGAGAATATGCGCAACTCCATCGGCAGGGTGCAGGAAATCATCCCCACTAAAGACGCCCTGAACGAAATCACCGATGCCACCATGCGCGGTGTGCAAAGCCAGCAGGGCACCGGCAACAAGATCATGAGCTTTCTCTCGGCAGCCTTCAGCTGGATCGTCTCGCTCATCTCCTCCCTCTTCACGGGCGAAAAAGCCCTGAGCTTCTCCGAAGCCATGGCCCAAACCGCCGCCCCCGGTGTGCGCGACGCCGTCAAAGGCGAACTTCAGGCCCTCGCCAACGACCCCACCAAAAAATCCTCAAAGCTTTTAAAGCTGCAGGATGCCAACGGCAAAAGCGCCATAGATACTATCGGCGATAGGGCCTACAGCGAAACCTACACGGAGCTGGGCGCAACCCCGCCCGCACCCGCTAAAGGCGCCGTGCAGCTCCCCAAACTCGAAGATGTCAAACCCGAAGCCTTCGACCGCGGCATGGTGCGCTCCATCATCGTAGACCAGATCAAAAACCCGCCGCCCGTCAAAGGCGTGGCCCAGCCCACCCTTAGCGACCAGATTTTCAAAGAGCTGCAAACCGGCCGCGACGCCATGAAAAAAGACGCGAATATCGTTGTGCGCTTCTTTATGCCGACCGACGTAAAACTCAAATTGGCCGCCGACAAAATGGCCAATAATATCGCAAACACCGTCAGCGACCGCCTGTCCGACCCCGCCTTCGCCAAAAAGGTGGTTTCCGGCGGCAAGGATGGCAACGCGCTGGGCAAAGAAGAATTCGGCAAGCTCATGGCCGACGAGGTCGTCGCCGAAATGAAAAAAGCAGTGGCCGACGGAACCCTCACCTTACCCATGGACCTCGATGGCAAAACCAAAGACGCCAAGGGCAAAGAAACGACCTTCGGTGATATAATGAAAACCCAGATCGCAGCCCAGGTGGGCGAGCGCTATGAAGAAATGAAGCCCGCCCTGCTCGTCATCGGCGCGCAGGAACCCGTAAAAGTCACCAGCACCGCCAAAACGCCCGGCACGCTTGTAAGCCGCATAGATGTGGGCGTAACCGGTGGCCGCGAAACCAGCCACAAAGACCTCGGCGGCTTCGCCCCCCAAGGCAGCGCCGGCACCGGCCGCGGCATGGAACTTACCTAACTTATTTTACGTGCTTCTTTAAGAACGCATTCGCCGCGCGAATCCCGTCCATGTCAATGCTATGGCCCAAAAATGGCCGCGCATGCACTTCCACATCCACCCCTTGCGCCTTCAGGCTTTCCACCGCGTGCTTTTGCGCGGCAAACGGCACCACGTCATCGGCTTCCCCGTGAATCAGGCAAATCGGCGGCTTGGCCTTAATCTCCGAAGCCAGCACCTCCGCCCCCACCAGCGCGCCTGAGAACCCCACCACTGCCGCAATCTGCGGTTCGCGGCGCAGCGCCAGATGCAGCGCCGTCATCGTTCCTTGCGAAAACCCGATCAGGATCAGCTTGCTGTCATCCAGCTGCAAATCATGCAGCGCGTGGTCAATAAAGTGATTGAGAATATCCACCGCCTTATTCGCTCCCTCCAGCATATGCTGGGGCTGGCGGTCGGTCAGCGAAAACCACTGATACCCGTACGGGTTCACTTCACACACGAACGGCGCGTTGGGCGCCACGAAAATCGCATCCGGCAGCGTCGCCGAAAATTCATCGGCCAGATCAATCATGTTCGGGCCGTCCGCGCCCCACCCATGCAGCAAAAGCACCAGCTGTTTCGCCGGGCCACCCGAAGCAGGCCTGCGTGCGGGGCCGGAAATATGCGGCAAAGAATGATCGTGCATGGGAAGTATCCTTTCGTTGTGATGCAATATCTATATTTTTATAGCCCAGCGGGTCAAGCATCATATATAACCAGTCCCCTATGACTAAACGCCTCTACCTCATTGATGGCTCCGGCTTCATCTTCCGCGCCTACCACGCCCTTCCCCCGCTCAGCAACCCGCAAGGCGTGCCGGTTGGCGCGGTGTACGGTTTCGTGAACATGCTCATGAAACTGCTGGAAAATAACAATCATGATTGCGTGGCCGTGGTCTTCGACGCCGCCCGCCACACCTTCCGCAACCGGATTTACGCCGAATACAAAGCCCACCGCCCCCCTGCGCCCGACGACCTCATCCCCCAGTTCGCCCTCATCCGCGAAGCCACCGACGCCATGAACATTGCCCGCATTGAGCTGGACGATTACGAAGCCGACGACATCATCGCCACCTACGCAACGATTGCGCAAACCGAAGGCACCGAAGTCACCATCGTCTCCTCCGACAAAGACCTGATGCAGCTCATCAGGCCCGGCGTCAGCATGTACGACGCCATGAAAAACAAAACCATCGGTGAGGCCGAAGTGCTGGAAAAATTCGGCGTAGCCCCCAATAAGGTATTAGAGGTGCAATCCCTCATCGGCGACAGCTCCGACAACGTCCCCGGCGTTCCCGGCATCGGCCCCAAAACCGCCGCCGAACTCATCACCCAGTTTAATACGCTCGAAGAATTGCTGGAGCGCGTGGCCGAAATCAAACAGCCCAAGCGCCGCGAAAGCCTCATCCAATACGCCGAGCAAGCCCGCATCTCCAAACAACTCATCGCCCTCAAAACCGACGTTCCCCTGCCCCACTACGATAACCTCTGCAAGCGCGAGCTGGAGCCGGAAAAACTCTACGCCTTCCTCACCAAACAGGGCTTCAAATCCCTCGTGGGCCGCCTGCGCACCAAATATGAACTCCCCGAAACCCTGCCTGTCGAGGCCTACACGCCCGCCGAAACCACCCCCATCCGCAACACCACCGCCTATGGCAGCACCCCCGCACCCAAAGCCGAAGCCCCCGCCCACGTCGAGAAAAACTACAGCATCCTGCGCACCGAAGCCGAACTCGCCCAGTGGATAGACCGCGCAGCCGCCAAAGGCTTCGTCGCGTTCGACACCGAAACAACATCGGTGAGTGCCATGATCGCCGAACTCGTCGGCTTCTCACTATCTATGGAACCCGGCATTGCTGCCTATGTGCCCCTCGCCCATGTCACGGGCAGCGCCGCACCCGCCCAGGGCAGCATGTTCGACGACACCCCCGCCACCGGCAAGTCGCTGGCCGAAGGCCAGATCCCCATGGATACCGCCCTTCGCCTCCTGAAACCCCTGCTCGAAGACGAATCCGTCCTCAAAATCGGCCACAACATCAAATACGACCTCATGGTCATGCGCAATTGTGGCATCGCTATAAAGAGTGTCGAAGACAGCCAGCTCCTTTCTTACGTATTGCATGCGGGCGAACACGGCCACGGCATGGACGAACTCGCCCAGCTCTATTTGAATTACACCACCATCAGCTACAACGACGTCACCGGAACCGGCAAAGCCAAACTCCGCTTCGACGAAGTGGACATTGAAAAAGCAGCCACATACGCCGCCGAAGACGCCGACATCACCCTTCGCCTCTATAATCTTTTCAAACCTCAGGTTGTCGCCGAAAAGCTTTTAAGCGTGTACGACGTCATGGAACGCCCCCTCATCCATGTGCTGGGAAACATGGAATATGCAGGCATCAAAGTGGACAAGGCCCAGCTCGTTGGCCTCTCCGCCGATTTCGCCGCCCGCATGGAAGAATATGTGCGCGATATTTACGCCCTCGCCGGAACCGAATTCAACGTCGGCTCCCCTAAACAGCTTGGCGAGATTTTGTTCGACAAAATGCAACTCCCCGGCGGCAAAAAATCCGCCAAAACCGGAGCCTACACCACCGACAGCGAAGTATTGGAATCCTTGGCCGAACAAGGCCACACCCTGCCCGCCAAAATCATCGAATGGCGCCAGCTCGCCAAGCTCAAAAGCACCTACACCGACGCGCTGGACAAGCAAATTGACCCCAAAACAGGCCGCGTCCATACCTGCTACTCCATGGCCATCGCAAGCACCGGGCGCTTAAGCTCCACCGACCCCAACCTGCAAAACATCCCCATCCGCACCATCGAGGGCAAAAAAATCCGTCAGGCCTTCATCTCCGAACCCGGCTTTTCCCTCCTCTCCGCCGATTATTCCCAGATCGAGCTGCGCCTGCTGGCCCACATCGCCGACATTCCCACACTGAAGGAAGCCTTCCGCGAAGGTCGCGACATCCACGCCATCACCGCCAGCCAGATGTTCGGCGTCGCCCTTGAAAACGTGGATTCGGACCTCCGCCGCAAAGCCAAAACCATCAATTTCGGCATCATCTACGGCATTTCCGCCCACGGCCTTGCCACCCGCTTAGGCATTGACCGCAAAGAAGCCGCCACCTACATCGAACATTATTTCGCCCAATACCCCGGCATCAAAGCCTACATGGAAAAGGCCAAGGAAGAAGCCCGTGAGTTCGGCTACGTTACCACCCTGTTTGGCCGCCGTGTACACTTGCCCGGCATCAAATCCGGCAACGGCGCGGTGCGCCAGTTCTCCGAGCGCGCCGCCATCAACGCCCCCCTGCAAGGCACCGCCGCCGACATCATCAAACGCGCCATGGTGACGGCCGCCCGCAAAATCAAACCCATGGGCGACGATGTGCGTATGCTCTTGCAGGTCCACGACGAATTGGTCTTTGAAATCCGTGAAAACGCCGTAGAAACCGCGCTCCCCCTCATCAAACAGTCCATGGAACAAGCTGCCGAGCTATCTGTGCCGCTCACCGTGGAAACCGGGGTCGGAAAGCATTGGGGCGACGCGCATTAGCACTGGACTTGAGCGGATTTTCGTGGCAAATCATGTGGCTAATATATTACACCGCTGGACTATTTAGCGTTTCCTAAAGGATAAAAAAACATTGTCATCGCCCGACGCCGCAGCATTTCGCGCCAAGCTAAAAAACGTTATTATCTCCGGTAAAGAAGTCGCCCCCATTGTCGAAGGCGGCAAAGGCGTGGCCGTAACGAACGGCTACACCGCTGGCGCATTCGCCGCCGCAGGGGCCGTGGGCACCTTCTCCGGCGTGAATGCCGACACGTTCGACGAAAACGGCAAAG
Source organism: Alphaproteobacteria bacterium (assembly GCA_043763155.1). Classification (GTDB taxonomy): domain Bacteria; phylum Pseudomonadota; class Alphaproteobacteria; order Rickettsiales; family SXRF01; genus JANYBV01. The sequence goes on from JAYULW010000007.1 coordinate 43,207, forward strand.
CCATCCCCTACACCTATAAAGCCACCACCCGCCGCGAGCGCCACGAAGAGCTGATCGTGCAATCCTCACGCGGTGCCATCCAGCAAGCAAAAATTGCCCATGAAGTGGCAGGCGGCAAAGGCCGCATTCACATGAACGTGCTGTGGGAAATGGGCGCGTGCGAACGCATCCTCACCGAAACGCTCGAAGGCGCAAAAGGCCTCATCCACGGCATCACCTGCGGCGCAGGCATGCCCTACCGCCTCGGCGACATCGCCGCCCATTACGGCGTGTACTACCACCCCATCATTTCCTCCGCCCGCGCCTTCAACGCGCTCTGGAAACGCTCCTACAGCAAAACCTCCGAATGGCTTGGCTCCGTAGTATACGAAGACCCCTGGCTCGCTGGCGGCCATAACGGCCTGTCCAACGGCGAAGACCCCAACAAGCCAGAAGACCCCTACCCCCGCGTGGCCGCGCTTCGCGCCGCCATGAACGGTTTCGGCCTGCAAAAAACCCCCATCATCATGGCCGGCGGCGCATGGCATTTGAAAGAGTGGGAACACTGGCTCGATAACCCCGAAATCGGCGAAATCGCCTTCCAGTTCGGCACCCGCCCCATCCTCACCAAGGAAAGCCCCGTCACCGACGAGTGGAAGCTGAAGCTCATGCACCTTGAAGAAGGCGACGTATTCCTGAACCGCTTCTCGCCCACGGGCTTTTATTCCTCCGCCGTCAATAACAGCTTCATCGGCGAACTCCGTGGCCGCTCCGAGCGCCAGGTCGAGTACCGCACCGAACAGGAAGGCCTCTTCTCCGAGCCGCTTCCCGTGGGCGCGCGTGGCCGCCCTGTGTTCCTCCAGCCCGACGACAAAGCCCGCGCCGACGCGTGGAAAGCCCAAGGCTTCGACGAACCCATGAAAACCCCCGACTCCACCCTCATCTTCGTCACCCCCCCGCAAAGCAAGCAGATTGTGATTGATCAGGTGGATTGCATGGGCTGCCTCAGCCATTGCCGCTTCAGCAACTGGAAAGACCACGACGATTACACCACCGGCAAGCGCGCCGACCCTCGCAGCTTCTGCATCCAGAAAACCCTGCAGGATGTCGCCCACGGCGCAGGCATTGATAATGAGCTGATGTTCTCCGGCCACAACGCCTACCGTTTCAAGAACGATCCGTTCTACAAAGGTAACTACGTGCCAAGCATCGGTGAATTGGTCGAGCGTATCCTGACCGGATACTAGCTAATAGGCGCGGCGATCAGCGTGCCCTTTTCCGTATTCCGGTATTCTGTAGGCGACTGCCCCACCTTTGTCTTGAACACGCGGTTAAACGACGCAATCGAGTTGAACCCTACTTCAAACCCAATGACCGTGATCTGCGTGTTTTCACTGCGCAACCGCAGCTTCGCCTCGTCAATACGGTACGTGTTCAAAAGCTCATTGAAGTTCTTGTCGAAATGGCGGTTGATCACCCGCGAAAGCTGGTACTCGCCAATCCCCACCATCTCCGCAAGCGTGGCCCTGTTCAGGCGCATCTGCCGGTAAATTTTGTCGCGCTCCAGCAGGTCAATAATCTTATTCGCATGCTGCTTGTCCACGTCGGGGTTGTAGGTCTGCCCGCTCGCCCCCATCGTCATCACCTGTATCGCAAGTCCGGGGTAAAACACCCGGAACAATGAGGTGAGAACCAGATAAATAAAAGTAAGCCGGAACATAGTCGCCACAAACAGCGCATCCTCAGGACTGATGCGCCCCATCAGGCGCGCCATATCAATAGCCAGCACCAGAAGGTGCAAAAGAATCAGGGTCACGATCAGCCAGTATTTATGCCGTTTGATAAGATCGTTGCTGTGCAGCGTGCCCGCGCGCGAAGCATAATAAATCAGCAGCAGGAAAATGAACGACGAACTGAAGATATGATACAACGTGCGAATGGTTGTGACGTCAAAGCAGGTTTCGTCCGGCGCGCACGCATCGCCGCCCTGCACCATGCCCGCATAAATCAGCGACGTGCCGCCCAGAAGCGGAATGGTCAGCACCAGCCAGTAAGGAAGCGATGGCACCCGCCCGCTCATAAACTGGCAAATCAGCAAAAAGCTGAAGGCGGTAAGTGTACTTTCCCCCACCAGCACCGAGCCTTGAATCAGCTGGCTTTTCATAATCGGCGGATACAGGTCCAGCAGCGGAATGATGAAGCTGCACACCAGCGCGCCGAAATAGAAGATGGGGATGATAGCCTGGCGGTTGCGGCCCGCTAAAACGCAAAGAAACAGGATCACGAACAGGCACGGGGTAAGCCCGACGAGTTGCAATGCCTGTGTCAGCGTTAAAAGCATTTAGTTAACATTATCCCCGCAATGTGGTTAGCGTATCTAATCATAAAGGCATCATCCTGGCTATAACTTACTATATTTAGTAGCGTAATAGTTAAATCCACACCACTAAATCTTTAATTGCTCTCCTTAGTCTGGCTCCTTGCCTTGGGCGTCCGCCCCCGCTTTCGTGTTCTCCGGCACCGGCAGCATCTTCCCGCCAAATTTTTTCGACGCCTCCAGCTTGCCCAACCGTTCTTTGACGAAATAGGTCATATAGTTGAGGTCGGCCTGCGGAATATTTTCTGCGTTATTCTTGATGGTCTCCATGATTTGCAGCGCGTCTTCCATTTCCCCACGCTTCTCATGCACCACCGCCGTCATTTCCCGCGCCCATACCGGCACCTTGTCGTTGTTCAGCGGCTGCGCCACCTTCAGCGCCAGGTCCATGTCGTTAAGCTTGTGCGACGCCAGGTAAATGGACTGCAGCAGCCACCACCATTTATGCTCCACATCCTTCACCGAATGCTCATACAGGTAATCCACCACATAGCGCACGTCAGGCGTGTTCTGCGTCTGCGCGAAATAATAGGTTGCCATGCTGGGTATAATGTTCGACCTGCTGTCCAGCTCGTCCAGCAGCGAAAACCAGTGGTATAATTTGTTGAAATCATAATAGCGCAACGCCGTAAAACGCCCAAACGTGTCGCCCGCATTTTGCAGCGTAAACGCCATAATACGGAAATAGAACTCATTATCCCCGAACGCCAGCGCATGCAGCGTTTCCCTGCCCGGCACCTCAGGCACAATGCCCATATCCGGCTCAATCGTGTGCGTGCGCTGCCAATACCCGATTTGCATCCCAAGGAATAACAGCAGCAGCGCGTATTCGCGAATCCACTTCTTCACGCATACTTTCTTTTTCATGCCTGCAGCCTGCACCAGCGCCATATGCCCTCCCTAGAATTGTTTGCGGCGGAAGTCCGCGATGGATGCAAGCACCAGCAGCGGCACAAAAATCAGCACCTGCACGATGAACATCATCCACTCCTGGTTGCTATTGAACCCATACACCAGCCATTCGCTTTTGGCGAAAAAATCCAACCGCGGCACAATGGTCGAAATCCCGACCAGCGCGTATTTCAACACCGTATATTTAGCATCCGTCGCCACCATCCCCGATTGCGACGTAATCACAAAGAACGCCATCATGCGCGAAAGCACGTAAAAACCCATGGTCGCAATAACCGACGTCACCGCGCTCTTAAGCGTAAATGCCGAAAACAGCGCCAGTGCCACCACAAGAAACGTCTCCAGAAGCAGCGAAAGCCCCCAGCCCGCAAACCCCGCCCAGTTGGGAACCCCGATCAGCCCGATCAGCCCCACCACCGGAATGGTGAGCAATAACGCAACAAACGCAAACCCCAGCCAATACGCGATCACCAAATTAGACCGCGAAATGGGCCGCGACATAATCACGTCAATTTCCTTCGTGTCGAAAGCGTTGCGAATGTGGAAACACACAAACACAATCAGCCCCACCATCAGGATCAACCGCGCCGAACCCGAAGCGAACGTAAGCGTCATCTCCTGTTTTTCTAAAAACGCAGTGCTGCCCAGCGTCGCGGAAATCCCCACCGCCAGCAAAATTCCCGCCAAAAGCCCGATAAACAGCCAGTCGCGCAACGCAGTAATAAGGATGTAACGAATATTCGTAAGCATGGTCTACCTCGTTAGAATTTCAAAGGATCAGGGTCTTGGATGAATTTATTATAGAGCGCCTTGTCAGAGTCGGTGGCATTGCCGTGCGTGCTTGCGATGGTCGCGCGAATGAAAATAATCAGCTCTTTCTTGCTGTTGACCTTGTCCACCGACTTGAATAAATTCCCGAAATACGGCACGCGGCTCACGCCCGGAACGCCGCTGTCAGTATTGGAAATCTGATCTTCCAGCAACCCGCCGATCACCATCACCTGCCCACTCTTCACCTTCAGGATCGAGTCCAGCTCGCGCGTTTCAATCTGCGGCACTTTGCTATCCGTGTTTTTAATTTTCTCAATCAAATCCGCATTCGCCGCGCTGGTAGTAAGATTGTTTAGCGCCACCGCCACCTGAATCGGGAAGCTTGGGTCCAGCACAAACTGCGTCACCCGTGTAAGCGTAGGCCGCACCGCCAGCGTAATTTCGTCCGTATCCTTATTAATGGTCGGCTGCAATGAAAGCAAAATGCCCACGGGCGCTTTATTTTCTTCGCTGTTCACTTCAATAATCGCAGGCGTTCCTTGCGCGCCACCCGTGCCCGGCACCGCCGCCGTCACCTTGATGTTCACTTTGAAATACACGATGTTTTCCGCAAATGTCAGCACCGCCTGCTGGTTATTCATCGCGTTCAAACGCGGGCTGGAAAGCGCGCGCGACGTGCCAAACTCATCAAGCAACCGCACCGCCGCCGACAAATCCACACCCGACCCAAACAGCTTATTGGACAGGACCGTAATATTACCCGGTGTCACCGCTGCGCTGGTTGATTTCACAGTGTCGAACGCGCCTGAGAACGCAACGTCGCCAAGCGCGAATTTGCTCCAGTTGATACCGCTCTGGTAATGGTCGTTCAGCGTCACTTCCACGATCTTTGCTTCAATCAGCACCTGCGACGACGCGTTAGATTCGATCTCTTTAAGGAAACGGCGGATAATTTCGTGTTGGCGCTCGCTCGCCGAAACCATCAGCGTGCCCGCCTGCCGGTTCAGGCTGTAAAATGTACCCTGCACCGCTTCTTCAGGCGCAGCCGCAGCAGCAGGCGCAGCCACCGGAGTTGGCGGTGGGGGCGCAACTGGCACAGGTGGGGGCGCAGGTGCGGGCGCAGCACTCTTTGTGGCATCCGGGTCAATGCCTGTAGCCGCCGCTGCTGCCGCGGCAGGCGTTGCCGTATCCGCAGCTCCCGCAGCAGCCGGCGCAGGCGTAGGCGTGTAAGCAGGTGTAGGCGTGTAAGCAGGTGTAGGCTGCGCCGCAATCGTGGTAAGCGATGTCATGCGCACCGGTTTATACGAAAGAATCTGCTTGATGCTGTCATCAAACTTCAGCCAGAAATCGCTCTTGGATTCGAGCGTGATGTTCGAGCTGGAACTGTTGCTGGTCGAGCCGCCTGCGCTTCCGCTGCTTGTGCTGCCCGCCGAAGCGCCGGTGCCGCTGCTGGTCGTGCCGCCCGCCGCACCACCGCCCGCCGAGCTAAGCCCGATGGAGCTGTTGGAGCTACGGTCAATATTCAGCATATCCAGCGTATAGGTCTGGATGTAGGGCGTATCGCGCTCCACGCGCAGCACACCGTTTTTCACCGTGTAGCGCAAGCCCGCAAGATCGGAAATACGCTCGATCACTTCATTGAACGGCCTGTCTTTCGCGCGGAAACTCACCCCGCCCGTAATGCCCGCATCTACTTCGATATCCACATCCGCAAGGCGTGCGAGTTCGATTAAAACATCCTTCAGCGGCACATCGTCCGACACCGCAATCGAAACCAGCTGCGTCGCCCCGATTTTCGGGGGCTTGGGCGCGGCCAGGATGTCTGCCAGTTCCGGCACGGGCGGCTCCGAAACAGCGGCCGTAATGTTCAGATCCGTTTTGCTGGGGTCAGGAATTTTGCCCGCGGGGGGCATCTGCAAATCTTTCAGGTCGCGCGTTTTTTCGTAATCGTCGCGGCTGAGTCCGCCCACCGGGTCAATCAGGTCCGCCTTGTCGGAAAAGGCGCTTTTGGAGTCGTCGGTGCAACTCACCGCAAAAAACATGCAGCTCCCGAGACATAATATCGCACTAATCCGTTTGAAGCCGTTCATAACCTGTTACAGGCGCGCCCTCCAGCAAAACCGCTACATATGGCGGGTGTAAACCCTACTATACCACAACAATTAGCGTTTGCACCCGGAAAGCCCGCTACACTCGAGTGGACAACCAAATAGCTAACTTAGTTTGATATACAACCACATGCGTTAATATATGGTAAAAGGGCGACGATTTTGCACCGTTTTCCAAAGCCATATCGTGGTGCTCCATTTCCTCTTTGCGGAAAATGCCGATGGTCTCTTTCAGCTCGGCTTCGTCGGCTCCAAGCGCGGCCTCCTGCTGGGCATAATGCTCGTCAATCACCGACTCCACCGCAACCGTGCAGGCCATCGCCGCCTTTTCGCCCAAAAGCGCCGTCGCCGCCCCCATCGCAAACCCCGCCACATGCCACAGCGGCATCAGCGCCGTAGGGCGCACCCGCCGCTTAACCGCCATCTGCGAAAACGTATCGAGGTGTTTTTGTTCCTGCTCCGCCATCTCGCGCAGCAAATGCGCCACCGGGCTTTTACCCAGCACCGCCAGCTGCCCCGCGTAAATCCGCTTCGCGCCGTATTCCCCCGCATGGTTCACCCGGATCATGCGCGCAATCTCGTCGGCAGCAGCCCGGTCCCCCGGCAGTTTTCGCTCCTCGCTCATGCTTTTTTCCCCACGCCGCGCAATGTAAAAATCCCCAGCAAAGCCGCGCCCAGCGCCGCAACTGCGTTCCACCCCGCCATCGAAAGCCCCAGCACATGCACCATCGGCTGGTCGCACGACACCAGCTCCGCCTCCATCAGGCTTTTGCGCATTTCTTCCAGCGTTTGCGGCGCGGTGCTGGCCGTACAGGCCGACGGTCCGGGAAACCAGTGCAGCTCCACCCCCGCATGATACGCCGCAATCCCGCTATCGGCCAGGAACAACGCGATACATGCAACGGCAAGCCACCAGCCAAGCGCCCGCTGCTTCACAAAAACCGAAACAACCCCCAGCGCCACAATCGCCATATAGGGCTTGCGCTGCAACAAACATAACTCACACGGAAAAAGCCCGAATCCATACTGGCTCACATACGCCACGCCAAGGAACAGCGCCGCCAGCACCGCCGACATCCCCACCACGCCGCGCGCAGACCTCACCGCAAACCGCCCACACATCATAAGCTACAGCCTTTCATAAGGCCGCCATCATAGGCCCGCGCCCGCCCAAATTCAAGAGCGGCGCAGCAGCCCGCCCAGCCCCACAACGCCCGCCCGCGTCACCGCGTCCAGATGGTTGTCGAAACGCTCGCGCGCCGCCGATGGCTCCTGCTGCGCATGATGCTTCACCAGCATCAAATGTGCTGCCTGCCCCGGTTCTGTAAGTTCCAGCTCAGCCATCAGTTGCTTTATCTGCAACGGCGCAAACGCTTTCTCGTCATGCACTTCAAGCGTGGCGGGCTTCAGCGCCCTGCGCTCTTCGGCCTGCTGCTTCAGCAACTTGAAAAATTCTTCGCGGCGCTTCTCCAGCTCATCAAGCCTGCCCAGCACCTGCCAGCGGTTGCGCACAAACCCCACAACCAGCGCAACACCCGCAACACCCGTCACCAGCAGCGGGTTGAAATCCCCGTGGGTCAGCGCCGTCACACCCAGCCCAAACCCCGCTGCGCGCAAAGCCTTATTCGCCACCGGCGCAGGCGCAGTCGGGTCACCGCCCAAGCCTTCCATCACCAGGTTCCACAAGCGGTGCTCTACCGTCTTATGCATCGCGTCGCGGTTGGCATTATAGCCAAGCGTATAAGGCAGGCCTGAAATCATGCCCTCCTTGCTCACGTCCACATGCATCACCACATCCTCGAACAAATAAGGCGTGCCGCGCGGGTGCGGCTTATTCAGCGACGCCTCACGCTCCATATTGCTGCCACTGACCCGTTCTTTCGCACGCAAAATACCATGCAAACCCATCAGGCTGCAAAACGCGGGCATGCCTTCAAGCGCATGCCAGCTTTTGCAATCCGTCTTTGCAATGAAATGGTCAATGGTCGCCTGCGCACCGTCCATGGCGGCTGCGCGTTCTTCTTTTGGAATTTCGCGGTCGAAGCGGTGCTTGCACACCACCGCCAGCTTTTCCCAGTGCAGCTTGTCAATATTGCTGCGAATCTGGAAAGCGTGCTGGCCTGCAAAATCCGTTTTTTCCACCACAAAACGCGGCCCCGCCCCGCGGAAAATTTTGGTCAGGCAGTCCACCGCGTCTTCAGCGTTTTCTTCGGTCTTGAGCCGCAGCACCAGCGTCTTTTCGCCTTCGCGGAAAGCACGCTGGCTGTGCCGCGAAGCGCCCGCCGCCTTAAAATCTTCCATGTAAATGCAGCCCGGCTCCAGCTCTTTATCCACCGCCCGCAATTTGCGCCATAGCGTCTCCCCCGGAAGATACTTTTCGTAATTATCATCCATCAGAATATAGAGGGCCTGCTCGGAGCTGATAGACATGAAAACCTTACCGTGAAAAGGGGAAATACGCCGCAACGGTTAATATATTTTAACCATGGACGCAAGCACAACCTAGCCCACCGCTTTCGCACCCGCCAAAATCCCCATATTTCATGCGCCTAGCCCCCCCGCGAACCCCCTTGACCGCAAAGCCCCAATGGGCTAACAAGCTATCCGGGCCAAAAGGCCCTTTCCTCATAGTGCCCCTGTGGTGGAATTGGTAGACGCGCCGGACTCAAAATCATTCAAAAACTGATTTTGGCTTGGCAGAACAAGGAGTACAAAAATAACTGGAATACAGATACTTGAAACGAGTGTTTGGCTTCTGGTAAAAAGTTAGAAAATGGGTATAGTCGGCACATAGTCGGCACAGCCTGATAAGTGCGCCCCTGTGGTGGAATTGGTAGACGCGCTGCACTCAAAATCGAGTTACACAAACAAAGACATCAAAAATTATTTAGCAATTTCAACGATATTATCGTTGACCCCAATAAAATTTAGCCTTACACATAGCTTACACAAATTGCACATTTTTGGGCGGCTTTGAGTAGGAGGCTAAAATGGCAGAGCATCATGAATTGATGGGCGGAAAGCTCCACGTCTACCGCCGCGAGAACAGCGGAAACTGGCAATGCTCAACTTATCTCAATGGCAAAAACTGGCGAGTGTCCACAAAGGAAGAAAGTCTCTCCCATGCAAAGGACTTCGCCGAAGACTGGTATCTCGGCCTCAAGGGAAAAAGCCGCGCCGGACAACTTAAAGTCGGCAAGACCTTTAAGCAAGCGTCCGAGGTATTCCTTAATGAATATGAGATAATCACGGCGGGTGAACGCAACGCGAAATATGTGGCGGGTTTTGCTCTCATACTCAGGGTTCACCTCTTACCCTTTTTCAGCGATAAGATTCTTTCTGAAATTACGCCGGGCATGGTGCAAGACTATCGCATTCACCGCGCCACATCGCGCAAGGATAAAAAAACAGGCGAACCAAAACGCCCATCCCGGAGTACACTGCACAAGGAAATCATTATATTGCGGCATGTATTAAAAGCAGGCCAGCGTCACGGCTGGATAGCCTACATACCGGATTTATCGCCACCGTATAAATCC
>JAYULW010000008.1:0-11088 GCA_043763155.1 Alphaproteobacteria bacterium
GGCAGCTTAGGCACTGGCGCACTCGTAGGTGGCGCAGTCGGCGCTGCAGCCGGTGGCCTCACCAAAAAAGACGACATCAACCTTGGCAAACCCGCCTGGAAATAATACGTAACACCGCATGAAAAAGCACACTTCCCCCAAACGGTAAGTGTGCTTTTTTACGCTCAAAGGAAATACCCATGGCTGCCAAACGCAAAAAACCCACCATCTCCAAAAAAATGCTGGAAAGAAAAATTCAGAACCCGGATTCTCCCGGTTTGCGCCGTGGCTTCTTCAGCCGCGCCGCAGCCGCTGCCGCCGAATGGACCGGCAGGCCCATCGCATTTATTCTTGCCCTTACGACCGTCATAATCTGGGCTGTTACCGGCCCCGTTTTCCAATATTCCGAAACATGGCAATTGGTCATCAACACCGGCACCACCATCATTACCTTCTTGCTCGTGTTCCTGATTCAAAACAGCCAGAACCGCGACACACGCGCCATCCAGATCAAGGTAGACGAACTCATCCGCGCAACCCATGGCGCCCACACTGCCCTGCTCGACCTCGAAGAACTCACCGACGAAGAACTGGGAAGAATTTATAGAAAATATGAGCTTATCGCCCAGGAATCCCGCGCTCTCCTGCGCAAGGGCAAAAACGACATCCACGTCCCAGAGGTGGATTTAAGCTAAAGATTTCCACCATTGCGCCGCAGGATATATCCTATATCATGCGGCAATGACCGAATCCGCCCCTGTAGCGCCATTATGCATTCTTCTGGTAGAGGATTATGCGCCCAATGTGTTGGTCGCCAGCATGTTCCTCGAACTGTTCGGCTATACATACGACTTAGCCGTAAACGGCCATGAAGCCCTCGAAAAAATCCGCAAACATACTTACGCCGCAGTTCTGATGGATGTGCAGATGCATGGCATGAACGGGCTGGAAGCCACCCGCCTCACTCGCGAATACGAAGCCGAGCACAACCTCCCCCACCTGCCCATCATCGGCATAACCGCTCACGCCCTCGCTGGCGACCGCGAACGCTGCCTCGACTCCGGCATGGACGATTACATCGCCAAGCCCTTCGTGCCCGAAATTCTGCGCGATAAACTGGCTAAAGCCACCACCAAATCGTAATTTACGGAAAATTTATGCCCTGCATAATCGCTCCATGGAGTAACTTAATCCGTTTTCAGCTATCCTGATTGTATAAGAACACTTAGGAGAGAAACCATGCTAAATTACGTCATCACCTTTTTCCTGCTCGCGGTCCTCGCAGCTATTTTTGGCTTCGGCGGCCTTGCCGGCACCTTCGCCGGAATCGCCAAGCTCATCGCGGTGGTATTCATTGCTTTGTTTGTTGCAAGCCTGCTTTTCAGCGCCATCTCTGGCCGCAGGCCTCCTGCACTTTAATCGGGCACTTTAATCGGGCGAAAGCGGAAAACTAAGGGTAAACAGCGCGCCGCTTTTTGCATCCGGCGTTACCACATTCACGTCACCGCCCAGCAAATGCATAATTTCGCGGCAAATCGAAAGCCCAAGCCCTGTACCTGCGCTTTGCTGGTCGCTCTTGCTGAAGCGCGTGTATTTGTCAAAAATGCTATCATAGCGCGCTTCCGGCACACCCTTGCCATTATCCTGCACGCTGATATAGCCAAGCCCGCCCTCGTCCTTGCCATAACGCAAAATAATATTCGGCGTTTCCCCGCCGTATTTCACCGCATTATCCAGCACCAGCGACAGCGCCCGGCTTAAAAGCGACGGGTCAATCACCAGTGCAAATTCTTCACTCATGGATTCCATATCCACTTTGCAGTGCTGCAAACGGTTGTCGCTGCTAATCATGCAGTCTTTCAGCAGATGGCTTAAATTCACCCGCTCGTTGCGCAGCTTTACCATGCCGCTTTCCAGCTTGCCCATATCCAGGATATTCGTCACGAAATTATCCAGCCGGTAGGCTTCCTGCAAAGCGGTTGAAATCAGCGCCTCTTTTTTCTCCGGCGCGAGCTTCGCCTGCATGCGCTGGTAAATCTCCAGCGACCCGATCATCGAAGCCAGCGGCGTTTTCAGGTCGTGCGACACCGCCGAAAACAATTGCCGGTGCATTTGCTCCCGCTCAACGTCAAAAGACGAAGCGCCACTCTCACCAGAAGGTTGTTTTCGTTGTGCCATAAATCCCAGGATAGTTGTATTAAGCGTATTTAGCAAAAAAATTAATTAGTCCAATTACGCAACCGCGTCCACCAGCCTTCCATCTGCGCATCCGCTTTCGCCAGCAATCCGGGATCACCTTTGGCTACCTGCTCTTGCAGTGCCCCAACTTCCTTGTGCATCGTCACGACCTGCTCGCGCTTCTCGCCCGCTGGCTGCTGCTTTTCAAACTCGTCTAAAGCCACCGCCGCATGCTTAAGCGCAAACCGTGCGCCCGAATAATTATCCATCGCTACAAAATCACGCGCCAGCGCAATATTATCCCGCGCCACCTCCTGCGGCAGCGAGCGCTTGCGCTCCACCTTCACCACCTGGTCGGAAAGCTTCGCAAGGTCCTTATCCGCGTCCGACACATAATCCTGCGACAATGCCTGCATAGCCTTCGCTAATCCCTTTTCTGGCTTATCGCCGCTAAGGTCCAGCGTCAGGTACACAACGTCCGCATCCGTCACTGCCAGCGTGTTGCCCCGCGCCCAGAACGGGCCCTTGGTCACCTTCTTCACCTCAACAGGCCGCTCCACGGGAAAGTAATGCGTCTTGTAATTCGTGTCATACGCATACACCACCCGCCCGGATTCAACCTGCACCACCTTCTTGCCTTCAAGGCTTGCCTGTCGCAGCACCGAAAGCGAATCCTGCGCCTGCTCAATATGGGTTTGCGCCAGCGGGTAATCCTTCATGGCAATCGCCACGCGCGCATAATTGATATGCGCAACAAATTGCGACGCCGCCTGCGCCGGGTGATCGGCGTCGGCCACGTCTGCTTCAGCTTGGGTTTGGGTGTTGGCCACAATCGTGGGCGCTGCCGCCGCCGTATTTGCAACCATGCAGGTAAAAATGGCCAATACGGCAAGTGCTGATGCTGATTGGGTCACAATGCCTCGTAACAGTAGGAAATTTATTTAGCGGTATTGTCTTTAATATCCTGGCCAACGTCTTTCACGGCGTCCCCGACTTTTTCACCAGGGGTACGGTCTTCAAGCTGGCGGGCGGCTTTATCAACGCCATTTGGTAGTTCAGCCACCGCATCACCAATGCGCTGCGCGCCAGTGCGGTTATCGGGCATGGTCAGCACCCCATAGGCCATAATAGCCAGAATCACCACCAATGCCGCGCCAATCCATTTGCCTGCGGCCGTATTTGTATTTTCCATAACAAGTATTCCTTACGTCAATTAAATCAAAATCAAAGCACATCATGCGCCTAAGCAGTCATATCGTAATTGTTGGGATTTGCACAATATTTTTACCGGGTTTTTACCCTCCGCACGTGCAGATCATCAACAAATCAGTGTAGTCCCTGCCACTATAGGTTTTCGATGTGGATGACCGCATCTCACATAAAGAACCTATAAAGATTAACGCAGATCGAGCAAATCCTCGTCGTTCCAGGAATCGTCGAAATCATGGGTGTGCTGGGTGTTCAGGCTGTCGGTATCGAAAGCCATCGTTTCAAATTCATCGAACTCGCCGTCAATGAGAACCTGGTCAATGGAAGCGATAGGAAAGTGCTGGATGGGGCTGTGTGTACGCATGGTATGATTCCTTTCATGGGTTAGATTCGTTCTTGTGAAACGTATCTAATCATTACCCATGTAAAGAAGCACCGCGTAGTGGCATTAAGCGGGATAAAGATCCGCTAAACTGCCTTCGCCAGAATATCCAGTTTTTGTTCCAGTATTTCCGGATGAATCGGTTTACTCATATAATCATCCATGCCTGCATCCAGGCAGCGTTCGCGGTCGCCCGCCAGCGCATGCGCCGTCACCCCAAGAATCGGTTGGCGGAAGCCCTTCATCTCTTCAATGGCGCGAATACGGCGCGTTGTTTCAAACCCGTCCATATCCTGCATCTGCACGTCCATCAGAATCGCTAAATACGGCACAGCATTGCCCTCGATTTTGCCCAGCGCCGCTTCGCCCGAACTCACCGCTTCCACAATAAATCCCATATTCTCAAGCATCATCGTGGCCACCATCACGTTCGGCGGATAATCTTCCACCAGCAGCACCGAGCCTTTGCCCGCCACAGCCGTAACAGGCACAACATCGGCTTTCATGTCATCAACCGCGCCGCTTACAATAACGGGCACATGCATCGCAAAGCTGGAACCCACGCCTTCTACACTGCTTACCGTAATGTCGCCGCCCATCAGCTTCGTAAGCGATTTACAGATCGAAAGCCCAAGCCCCGTCCCGCCAAACCGCCGCGTGATAGACTGGTCGGCCTGCACGAATTTGTTGAAAATCTGCGTCTGCTTTTCCACTGGAATACCAATACCCGTATCCGAAACCGTGATCCACAACTCAGCGCCTTTGTCATTAGCCTCATAGCGCGCAACCACCGTCACGCCGCCCTGCAGCGTAAATTTCAGCGCGTTGCTCACCAGGTTTGTAATGATCTGCTGAATGCGCGTCCGGTCGCTTTTCAGCTCCACCCCGAATGTCAGGTCGTCCAGCACCAGCGCCAGCGACTTCGCCGCTGCCTCGCCTGCAAACATGTTATGCACATCCTTAAACAACGCTGAAATCGTGAAAGGCTTCACCTCAAATTCCACCAGCCCCGATTCAATCCTGCTCAAATCCAGCAGGTCGTTGATCAGCTCCAGAAGTAAATCAGCACTGGTGGATAATGTGTCCACCATCTCTTTTTGTTTCGCATCCAACTTCGTCTGCGTAAGCAGCCGCGAAAGCCCGATCACCGCGTTCATCGGCGTGCGGATTTCATGGCTCATGGTGGCCAGGAATTCGCTCTTGGCCGTATTGGCCAGTTCCGCTTTTTCCTTTGCCGCCTGCAGTTCCAGCCGCTGCGCTTCGTTCTCGCGTGACAGGCGGTCCTTCGTGTATGCCGCCTGCATAATGGCAGGCAGCAGGTCGAGGTAGAACTGCCCTGAATCTTTCACCGCATAATCCGCAGCGCCTTTTTCCAGCGCCTGCAGCGCCACGCGCTCATCACCGCTGGAAGTCAGCAGAATCACCGGCGGGTAATTCCCGATTGGCACCAATCGCTCAATCAGTTCAATCCCGGTCATGCCCGGCAAATTATAATCCAGCAGCACCAGGTCATAATGATGCTGGTTCAGCATTGCGAGTCCTTCTTCGCCGCTGGCAGCCACTTCAACGTCAAAGCGCGCACGCTCCATGCGCTTTTGCAGCAGTCGCGCCAAGCCCTCGTCATCTTCAACGTAAAGGATCTTGCGCAGGTTCTCGGATTGATATGTCATGGGCAAACCCTACATCCCCCCCGGCAGTTTTACCACCGCTAACATCAGCCCCAGCCGCTTAATAGCGTCCGAAAACTGCTCATATTCCACGGGTTTCGCCACATACACATTGCACCCCAGCTCATAGCAGCGGTCAATTTCACGTGGATTATCAGTAGTGGTAAGGATAATCACCGGAATAAGCTTTGTGCGTTCATCAGCTTTGATGCGCTTCAGCACCTCAAACCCGTCTATCTCCGGCAGGTTCAGATCCAGCAGCACCAGCAACTGGTCCTGTTTGGAAAAATTGGGCTTTTCCGCAAAAAGAAAGTCCAGCGCCTCTTGGCCTGTGCTGCAATGTTTCAGCTCGTTGCTAATGCCCGCACGGCGCAAATTACGCTCAATGAGTTTTGCGTGCCCCTCATCGTCTTCCACCATCACAAGGGTCACATGTTCTTTTAGTCCGTTCATACCGTTTCCTTCAAAATTCGCATAGGGAGTGTAAAATAAAAAACCGTGCCCTGATTCAGCACCGACTCAAACCAGATGCGCCCGCCGAGCTTGCGCAATGTCGCCTTCACATACGACATGCCCATGCCCGATCCGCGCACGTCGCCGCTATTGCTAGCGCGGCGAAAAATTTCAAACACTCTGTGTGTATCGCTGTCCGCGATGCCGCGCCCGTTATCGGTCACGCTGAAAAGCACCTCGTCAGCGGTCGCCTGCGCCTCGACCACAATCACCCCCGGCTTACCGGGCATTAAATATTTCACCGCATTATCTAGCAGGTTTCCAAAAATCTGCTCCAGCGCCACAGCATCGGCCACTATTGATGGTAGCGGCTTAAGGGTGACCGCGATCTTTTTCACCGAAATCTCATGCGCCAGCGCCGCAATGCACCGCGCCACCACCGCCTGCACATTCACATTTTCCAGCCTGTATTCCCGCCTGCCAATGCGCGACATATCTAAAATCGCCGAGGTCAGGATCTCCATCCGCGCCACCGCCGCATCAATAAATCCAAGCGCTTCGGGCACATCCTTGTCAAAAGTCGCAGCCATCTTTTTGAGTGCGTCCTCCGGCATTTTCTTGCGCGCCTCCGCCAGCACTGGCTCAACCTCTTTCAGCGCATACCGCACCTCTGACGAGAATCCCCGCAAGTTCACCAACGGCGCCCGCAAATCATGCGACGCGATATAGGTAAATCCCTCCATATCGTTATTGAGCTGGCGCAATTCTTCTTCGCGCTCCTTCTGCTGCGTAATGTCGTTGTGCGAGCCGACCATGCGGTACATAAACCCGCGCTCGTCCCACAGCCCCACCCCGCGTGAAAAAATCCACCGCCAACTGCCATTTTTGTGCCGCAAGCGGAATTCGTTGGTATATTCCGCCGTTTCCTTAGCTGCATACCGCTCATACGCATCCAGCGTCGAAGCCACATCGTCAGGGTGCAGCAGCGTCTTAAACCCATCAACCGTGTCCGGGTATTCTCCCGCGTCATACCCCAGCATGCGCCCGCATGCCGCCGAGTGGTAGCAGGTGCGGTCAATCAGGTTCAAATCATAAATCCCGTTATTGACCCCGTTCATAATCATCTGGAAGCGCTCTTCGCTGGAGCGCAATTCCTTTTCCGTTTCCCGGCCGCGCGTGAGCAGCGAATAAATCAGCATATTGGCCACCACCAGCGCGCCAACACCCAGCGCCGTTCCCACAAATAACGTGTATTGGTAATTGCGCTGCTGTTCGCGCGCCGCTTCCTCGCGTTCTGCCAGCAGCGTATTTTCGAGCGTAGCCACTGCTTCAAGACTGTCGCGCAGCTCGTCCATGGCGTCTTTGCTCTGCTGCAAATCTTTCACCGTCAGCCGGCGCTGCCCGCTATGCCCCAACCGCTCCAGGTGGTCCTGCAGGATTTTCTTCATGCCCTCCACCCGGCGGGTAATGCCCTCGGCATTAGGGCGCTGCGCATCTTCCGATTCCAGCAACGCGCCCAGATGCTTCATATCTTCGTCCATCAGCGCGATAGAATCTTTGTAAGGCACTAAAAACTTATCAATGCCCGAAAGCAGAAACCCGCGCTGGCTGGTTTCCATATTCAGCGCATCCATCATCACCAGGCGCGATTGCTTGAGCAATTCGTAGCTGCGCATCACTGCTTCGCTGCGGCTTTGCAAAATTTCCGACTGCCGGTAAATCACACACGTAAACACCACCAGCAACGCGCACGACACCGTGAACATTGTCAGGAAATATTTTTTGGTGGGTTCAAGCGTAGGAAGCATAGTGCTGTGCTAACGGAGATTTAAAAATAGCATGAGGGGCGAAATGTCCGAAGACATCCGCCCCTACATACGATAGCCGTAAAACTATTAGTAGTTCTTGTGCTTGTCAGCCGATTTTTCGAGCTTCTGGCCACCTGCGGACAGGTCTTCGCCAGCGCCCGACATGGTGTTGCAAGCTGCGAGCAAGGGCAGAACTGCAAGAACTGCGAGGATGCTGATACGTTTCATAACTAATCTCCAAAGTTGAATAATAACAGGCCTGAATAAATCAAACCGCTGATACAACCCTATAAATCCACCCGTAAATTAGCGATAGGACATCTGCTCACTGCTATAAGGATTCCGTAAAAAAGCGCATAAATCAGAATCGGTAGGAATAGGTAAGCGCCCCGAACTGCGCGTCATTTGTCTGGCCCTTGAATTCCTTAGTCATCACCACCTGCGTATAGGAAATGCGCGACGCCCCATAGGTCACCGCCACCCCCGCCTGCAACCCACCCACGAAAATATTTTTATCCACGCTTGGGCTATTGGAGAAGCTATTGCCATCCAGAAAAATATTGCGCCCCACCGCGCGGCCCTCAAGGCCTGCAAATAAATACCCGCCCAGTTTTTTCGTAGGCAAAAAGAAATCCGACCCCGGAAGGCTGGGGCGAATGCGCGGCGGGCCGTAATCGGCGGGCAGATCATAGCCGATGCGCATCGTGCCTCCCACCACCGCATCGGTGGTGATGTTGCCGAGGTTGAACCCCGTATGCGGCGTAAAATCCACGCCCACGCCAAATGGCGAATATTGCAGCATGTTACGCCATTTATGCTCGTAGGTCAGCACCACGCCCGGCTCGTTTTGTATCTGGTAATTCCAGCCATGCGGCTGCGGGCTGTCCACCACATGATGCACGAATTTCTGCGTTGGCTCCGCCAGCGAATCCGGCCCCACCACACCCAGCGTCAGCACGATGTTATCCAGCTCTTTGCCCGTATCCGAAACCATACCCACCGAACCGTACAGCCAGCCCGCATACGGCCTGTCGCTGGGATCGGGCACAGTAAGCCCAAGGTTGCGCGGCGTAAAAATACTCTGTCCTGCCGCAATACTGATGCGTTTATGCCCCGTCTCGTCTAAGGGCAGCACGTGCGACGCCAGCCAGTTCGCGGCGTCCGGCACATCGCTCTCAGGCGAGAGATACGCAAAGCGGATGCCGTTAGTATAGTTGCGGTCCTGCCCGCTGAAAATATCATTTTCAAACACGACATTGAAAATGCCGTGGTCATCATCCTTCACCCGCTCCGGCGCATCTGCAAAAGCGGCAGCAGGAAAGGTTGCGCAAACCGCGCATACGAGCAACCGCGAAAACATAATTAAAGTTTTGGCTCAGGCGCCTGCGGCGGCTGGCTCATAAACCCGTCAACAAACGCAAATCCAAGCTTCGTGGCGCGTTCCGCCAGCGGGTTCTTGCGAACCAGCACCTGCGCGGGAATATGTTTGATGCGGCGAATAGTGACAAACAACTGATTCACCATCAGCCCCGTCATAATGATAATCACACCCGCCATAATCATCATGGCGGCGTTTGGCTCCAGCCCGTGCGCCACCAGCGCCGCGTAGGCCGCGTAAATCATCCCCACCACAAGCACACCGGCAAGGATGGAGCTAAGAATAGCAAGGGCGACAACCGCCGCTATGCCCGATAACAACCGGCCAAACATGGGTGTGCTATCAGCGACACTGCGCCCTGCTAGCATTAATCCCAGTATTTTTGCGATTGTAGACATAACGGCGGCTCTCTCCAATTTAGGTTAATTAACGGGCAGGCTGCTGCTGCTGCTGCTGCTGCTGCTGCTGCTGCTGCTGCTGCTGCTGCTGCTGTTGCTGTTGCTGCTGCATCTGCTGTTGCTGCATCATCTGCTGCTGTTGCATCTGCTGGATCTGCATCTGTTGCTGCTGAACGGCCTGCGGCGAAACGGGCAGGTAATCCACCTCAACTTCTACGCGGCGATCCTGTGCAAGACACTCGATAAGCTTGGTGCGGCCAAGGCTGTCAGGGCAGTTGGTTTTAGGAACCGTTTCACCCAGCCAGCGCATGTCGGTCTTCTGCGCGGTCACCACGCCATTGGCGATGAGCTGCTTGCGAACCGTATCCGCGCGGCGCTCGGAAAGCTTTTCGTTATAGTCAGGCTTACCGATGCGGTCGGCGTAGCCCACAATGCGGGCCTGCTGCACCTGGTCATCCGAACGCAGCGTCTTGGACAATGCGTCAATCTTCTGGCGCGAATCCGCGGTCAGGTCCGACTTATCGAAACCGAAATACACGGTACGCTCTTCTTTAGCGAGATAGCTGCGATGCTGGGTCTGCACAGCCTGCACAGGTACTGCGCCGCAAGCGTCTTTAGCGCTGATCCAGCGGGTACGCACGCAATTGCCGAAGCTGTTATGCACGATCATGCCGCGCTCGTCGCGCACCACATCAAAATTATCCACCGCGAAAGCGGTATTAGCAGCGCCAGCTGAGAAGGCGGCGCATAGCGCCAGAGTGGAAATAAGCTTGTTCATTTTATTCGTCCTGGTTGTCATTGTTACAATCCCAATATTGCAGCCTTACCGTAAGGATACGATAGGCATGGTTTTTATATGCATAAGGAACTGGTAAATACTTGAGCTTTACGCATTCTTTATGCCCCTCTGCGAGGTTCACACAACTATTTAATCCAAAAAATGTTTAAGTAAGATGAAAAATTATTTAAGTATTAGTTTCCAACCATTTAGCTATAGAAGGAAGAATATCGTGAAACCTCAATCGCTTTCCGCAGTTTTGGGGGGTCTGGCTACCATTTTTATTGCCACCACCGCCCTCGCCGACGTCGTGCCCGTTACCCCCAAACAGGTTGGAAATATCGAATTTATTACCGGCGGTATCGGCGATGAGGAGCGTTCTTCCATCGAAGCCGTCAAATCCAACTATAACCTCTATGTCATGAGCGCCGGAACCGATGGCGCCTTCACCGGCAATATGCACCTCAACATTCTGGATAAGAGCAATAATTCGGTACTGGACACCGAGATCGGCCCCCTCTTCTACGCCAAGCTCCCTGATGGCGCATACACCATCGAAGGCACCCACAACAACCAAACCAAAAGTGAGAAGGTCACAATCTCCGGCGGCAAATCCAAATCCGTCCATTTTGGCTGGAAGTAACAGCCACCAAAAAGCAAAAAAGCCCGGCAACCTGCCGGGCTTTTTTTGTATCCTGAATCCTAGATCTCGCTGCTCTGTCCGCCTGCGCGGCCATTCGCATCATCAAAGTTATTAGCATCCGGCAGGCGTTCCGCCGTGTTGCTGCGCGGCGCTGCCGTGCCGTTCTTTTCAATATTGTTGGCCAGCCGCGCTCCGTTGCGCTTGCGCCCGTCACT
>JAYULW010000009.1:0-36403 GCA_043763155.1 Alphaproteobacteria bacterium
CGAAGTTTCCCAGATCATCGTTGATTCCAAAGAAGTAGAAAACGTTGATATCGTTGGCTACGCTGACATGATCGGCAAAGCTTCCTACAACAAGAAGCTCTCCACCAAACGCGCTCAGACTGTGAAGTCTTACCTGGCCACCAAAGGCCTGAAGACCCGCAACGTGAACGTAAAAGGCCTCGGCGAAGCCAACTCTCAGACGCATTGCGATGAGAAGATGGACCGCAAGGACCTCATCAACTGCCTCGCAGCTGACCGCCGCGTTGAAATCGAACTCAACGTTAAGCAGTAATAAGCTAAGGCTTAAAGCGAATGAAAAGGGCCCCTCCGGGGGCCCTTTTTTTATGCCCGCCCCCCGTTACATAGGCGCTATATTTAGTAGAAATTTTTTTAACCCTCTACTATTCATGTTTACCTAAGCCCGTGTCTGCGCTATGAATAGCGCGATACAACACTGCAGAAGGACGCAACAACAATGACCATCAAACACACCGCGCTTGGCATGTTCGCTACCGCCATGCTGGCACTCACTGGCGCAACCGCCGCCCACGCTGACGATTACCTCAGCGTCAACCTCGGCGAATTCAACGCCCTGCGCACCAACCAGCAGGCTTTCCAGTTCGGCGCTGAATACCGCTTCAGCGAAGTATCCTACGGCATCCGCCCCATCATCGGCGCCTTCGGCACCGGCGATAGCTCCGCTTATGGTTACGCTGGCCTCAACTGGGACGTAGCCCTGCTGCCAAACCAGCTTTACCTCGTACCGAACTTTGCAGTCGGCGCCTACCATGAAGGCGACGGCAAGAACCTCGGCGGCACCCTCGAATTCCGCTCCGGCATCGAACTCGATTACCAGTTCCAGAACCAGCACCAGCTCGGCGTTGCCCTGAACCATATCTCCAACGCGAGCATCTACAGCCACAACCCCGGCGAAGAATCCGTTATCGTGACCTACTCGGTACCGGTAAAAACGTTCTTCTAGCCATTGGCTGAACCGACCCAATTACACAAAGCCTTGCGCAACCCACGTTGCGCAAGGCTTTTGTTTTGTATGCTGTGCAGCCTCGCGCTGCTGGCCCCCATCCTGCGCACAAACGACTGGTACGTCTCCAACCAGTCCTACCGCTACCCCTATTTACTGGCTATGTTCCGCGAACAGTTCCTCGCCGGGCACTGGTATCCCCGCTGGCTCCCCAATCTCTGCGGCGGCTACGGCTACCCCACCTTCTTTTATTACCCTCCGGCTTACTGGTACGCAGCCCTGCCCTTCACGCTGGTCTTCTCTGTGGTCAATGCCTGCAAGCTGATGCTGGTCGCAGCCCTCACCATCGGCGGCATGGGCGCATGGCGCCTCGCCCGCTGCTTTTGCAGCGCTACGTGCGCCACCATCGCCACCCTCTCCTTCTACCTCACCGCCAACCTCATCTACGCCATGTATTTCCGTGGCGATCTTTCCGAAGTCTACGCCATCATGCTCCTCCCCTGGGCCTTTTATGCTCTCTGGCAGGTGAAAGAACGCCTTGAGCAAGGCACGCTAACCCACTCCCTCTTCGCCCTCATCCTGATCGCAAGCGCCATCCTTTACACCCACCCCATCGTCACCATCGGCCTCGCCGTCATGCTGGGCTTAAGTATCCCCGGCCTGCTGCTCGACGTGCGCACGCCCGCAAAACTCCTTGCCCTGCTGTTGCTTGCGGGCTTCGCCAGCGCAGGCCTGTCTGCCAGCTACTGGTTGCCCGCCCTCACCATGAAATCGCTCGTCTACTACGAACGCGGCCTCAACCCCGCCTTTACCCTGGTGTCCGAAAGCTTCACCTCCCTCTTCGATCCCCACTCCCCCTATCTTGGTCCTGTGCAGCCGCTGCTGGCCCTTTTGGGCCTCGCCACCGCCTGGCGCCAACGCTTCATGCGCTGCCTGCTTGCGGGCTACCTGTTATATGTGGCCTACATGACCCCTTTGTCGCTTCCCTTGCGTGAAGCAGTGCCCGCATTAGGTTTCCTGCAAATGCCCACCCGCGTCATCCCCGTGCTGCTGGCGCTCAACATCATGGGACTCGCCCTGCTGCTGGGCTGGCTGGAGCGCAGGCGCACCCCCCGCCTGTGGTTGTTGCACATTACCCTGCTTGCCGCGCTCGCCTACAGCGCATGGCCGCATTATGCGCTGCGCGGCGAAATGAACTTTGCTGAATTTTCAGCCAATCGCAGCCGCAGCTTCGACGACATGACCCACACGCTGGAATTCATGCCCCGCACCGCCGACATTGGCGGCTTGCAGCTCCGTGGCGCCATCGCCAGCGCCCGCTTTCCCATCCGCATGACCGCAAACCGCGCCAGCACCGACATCAGCCTTGCCACCAGCACCCCCGTAGCCTCCCGCGTCACCATCAACCAGTTTGATTTCCCCGGCTGGCGCGCAACCCTGAACGGCGAAGCCCTGCCCACCAGCTACGATACGAATGGCCGCATCACCCTGGAATTACCCGCAGGCAAATCCCAGAATATCCATGTCTGGTTTGAAGACAACGCAACAGACCGGCTGGCCCTAAGCCTGCTCGTAACCCTGCTCAGCGTCATAGCCTTGGTGAAGCGCGCTCAGTCTAAAAGCGCATAACCCGAAAGTGTCAAAAACTCGGCAAATGCCTTATCCGACACAAGCTGCGTAAGCAGCTCCGCCGCGCGGTCATACGGCAAATGATTGCCATGCGCCGCCTTGATCTTTTCCAGCTCTTCCGGCAGCAGCTGCGTATATAGCGCAAGCGTCACACCGCGCCCGTCATCCAGCTTGGCCTTATGGTTGATCCATTGCCAGATCTGCGAGCGCGAAATTTCTGCCGTCGCCGCGTCTTCCATCAGGTTGAAAATCGGCACCGCACCCGCCCCGTTCAGCCACGCCGCAATATACTGCACGCCTACGCTGATATTATTGCGCAGGCCCGCCTCGGTAATATTACCTTCAGGAATAGCCAGCAAATCCGCGGCTTTCACAACATCGTCGCGCATGCGGTCCGCTTGGTTGATCTCGCCTTTCAGCATCCGCTCGAACACTTCCATGGCAACCGGCACAAGCCCCGGATGCGCAACCCACGTACCATCATGCCCGTTGCCGCATTCGCGTTCCTTGTCCGCGCGCACCGCGTCAAACGCTTTTGCGTTGGCTGCTTCGTCGCCCTTCACAGGAATAAACGCCGACATTCCGCCCATCGCAAACGCACCGCGCTTGTGGCAGGTCTTGATCAACAACAGTGAATAGGATTGCAGGAAGTGCGATTTCATCGTCACCTGCGCCCGGTCCGGCATCAGGAAATCCGCGCGTTTGCTGAATTTTTTGATGAAGCTGAAAATATAATCCCAGCGCCCGCAATTCAGCGCCACGCAATAATCTTTGAGCGCATACAGGATTTCATCCATTTCAAACGCTGCCAGGATCGTCTCGATCAGCACCGTCGCTTTTACTGTGCCCTTAGGCAAATCCACCTCTTGTTCGGCAAACGCAAACACATCCGCCCAGAGCTGCGCTTCTTCCATGCTTTCCAGCTTCGGCAAATAAAAATACGGGCCAACGCCGTTAGCCAGCAGCTTCTTCGCATTCAAATAAAAATACACGCCAAAATCCACCAGCCCGCCCGGAACCGCTTTGCCATTCACCAGTATATGCTTCTCATCCAGATGCCAGCCGCGCGGCCGCACGATTAGCACGGCAATCTCTTTGTTCAGCGCATAGCTCTTGCCCTCAGAGCTTACATAGCTCAAATTGCCGTCCGCATAGTCGCGAAGCGCCACCTGGCCTTCCATAATCGCTTCCCACGTGGGCGAAAGCGCGTCTTCAAAGTCGCCCATAAACACTTTTGCGCCCGAATTAAGCGCATTAATGATCATTTTGCGCTCCACAGGCCCCGTAATTTCCACGCGGCGGTCCAAAAGGGGCTTAGGGATAGGGGCCACTTTCCAGCTGCCTTCGCGTATCGCCTTGGTGTCGGGCCGGAAATCCGGCATTTCACCGCTATCAATGCGTTTCTGGCGTTCGACGCGCTTAGCCAGCAGCGCATCGCGGCGGTTGGTGAATTTTTCGGCCAGTTGCTCGATAAAAGCGCTCACCTCAGGGGTCAAAATCGTCTCATAGGCGGGCTTCATCGCGCCTTTTACCGTGAGTTTGCTTGCCATTGCGCGTGCTGCCTCAGCCATATCCGTATCCTTAATCCTGTTAAACAGGCCGCAACCCTACACGAAGCATCCGCAGGATGCAAAAAAAAGAGCCACCCGACAAGGGTGGCTCTAAGTTTTTGTTGTCTTTTTTCGTTAATCGAAGCTCGATATTAGTTGAAGCGGAAGCGAACGGTGCACGAACCATCGTTACCACCGGTGGCTTGCACACGGTTGTAAGTGCTGGTCGTGGTCGTCGCCGTGGCGCCGATAATACAGGTGGCTGCCGTCGTCGCCGCATTGAAGCTTGGGTTGGAGTTAGGCGTTGCACTGATACCCTTCGCTTGCACGATACCGGTTACAGGCAGGCCGTCATCCAGTTTGGTGTCCATATTGAACGACTCGATGGGGGTCATACCCGTTGTACCAGCAACGTAAGCGTTGGCGGTGATGCCGGTAAGAGGCATCAACTGGTAGTAGTTCAAGCCGCCGTTCGCATATACCACGAAGGAGTTCGTGGGTGAGGTACGCGAATCAGGCAAAGATTGGTTGATGGTGGTTACCGCACCCGTGGTGGCGCCCGTCGCAGCAACGATCAAGCTGTTGCCCGTGGTGCCAAGCTGGCCGTCCACTAAGTTGGCGTCAGACATATGGCGCCAGAAGGTGATGGTTTCGCCCAAGGGGACCACAGCACCCGAAAGACCGCCTTCAACCAAGCCGTTACCGTCGCCGAAGCCCAGGGTCGTACCATAGGTAAGACCGAAAAGCCCGAAAGCGGATGCGGTGGTCTGGGGTAGATCGCCCGGAATACCGTTATATTTGGTTCGGAATGTGTTCACGGCGGAGTTATATTTTTCCACCTGACCTACGGTTGCCCGTATTTCAGAGGCCTTGATCAAATCCTGACCTACCAGAACACCGCCTACGATGAGGCCGATGATAACTAGCACGATCGATAATTCGATCAGGGTAAAGCCCTGCTGCTTATTAGAACCGGATGTTGTTACCGCTACCATAATTTTACTCCTAGATACTTTTTTTGCTGACAATTTTTTGATAGGCACTCGCATCGACACTTCCAATACTGTTCCTACCCTGCCTTGCCGGCTACTCATAACCGTATAATTATGAATTACACTATTATTTCCTGAAGCTATCACCCAAAGGTTACCAAAAGATTACCTAAAAAAGCTAATCATGTGTTATTTAAGTGTTAATATTCCCTGAACCCAAGCCTTCCCACTTTGCAAACTCGGCACGCAACACTTTGATTAGTAATTACTTTGTGTATTTCTCAATTTAATATCACAAATTGAGCGGGGGCCTTAGGCGATAGGTGGGATTAAGGAAACATTTTATACTTTTTGGGGCATTTTTCGCTATTATCTAGCCCTGTGGCTTTTATGCCACAGAAATCTGCCCTAAAAACATATGCCTACGAAGTTGAGGGATCGGATTATGACTTTGCTGCCATTACATCGGATTCCGAATCCCCCTGACTATGCGCACCACGGATGGATGCAACAGCAGCGTCGAGATGTGTTTGCGTGCAAAGACCAAGCAACACAGGATCGCGCGGCTTAATGTTGCTGCTGTTCCAATGGCTTTTGCCACGCACTGCGCTGATGGTGTTCTTCGTCGTGCCCACAAGCTTAGACACTTGCGCGTCCGTCATGGTTGGGAAGTTCTTGATAAGCCATGCGATCGCATCGGGCTTGTCCTGGCGGCGCGCAACGGGCGTGTAGCGGCTACCTTTGGTTTTCTGCGTAATATACTGTTTTGCCGTGCCCAAAATTTCGAGGCGGCCCTTCGTATCATTTTCACAACGCTTGATTTCTTCCTGCGATAACTGGCCACCGGCCACAGGATCGAGGCCGCGAATGCCGCCCGACACTTCACCATCGGCAATGCCCTGTACTTCCAGCGGATGCATGCCGCAGAATTCAGCGATCTGTTCAAAGCTCAGCGCAGTGTTTTCAACTAACCATACGGCGGTGGCTTTCGGCATTAAGGGCAATGTCATGTGGGACGTCCTTGTATATATGGGATGGGAGTAGGAGGCTTTATTTAGTGCTTTTTGGCAAAGATTCAAGTATTTTCACTCCCTCAAGCCCCCTAAAAGCGACCAAAGCGCCCAAAACCGCCCCTTTCATGCCCCCAACGCCCCAAAATATAACAGTAGAATCCCCCGCCCCCCACGTGGCGCTGCTGTGCTTGAACCGCCCCGACGCCGCCAATGCCCTGAACACCACCCTCGCGTTGGAAATCAAAGATTTTTTTGAATCCCTAAAGCCAGATGTGCGCGTAGTCGTCCTTGCAGGCGCAGGCCGCAACTTCTGCGCCGGTGCCGACCTGAAAGACAGGAAGGACATGACCGAATCCCAGTGGCACGCCCAGCACGACGCGCTCGAAGGCGCGCACCGCGCAATCCTCCACTGCCCCGTGCCCGTCATTGCCGCCGTACAGGGTGCCGCATTCGGCGGCGGCCTCGAAATTGCCATGGCCTGCGATTTCATCTACGCCGCGCACAACGCAAAATTCGCACTCACCGAAACCACGCTCGGCATCATGCCCGGCCTCGGTGGCACGCAATTACTCCCGCGCAAAATCGGCGCCGCGCGCGCAGCCGAACTTACCTATCTCGGCAAGCCTTTCTCCGCGCCCGATGCGTATAACTATGGCCTCGCAAACCATCTCTGCGACGATAGCGCCCTGCTTCCCGCCGCCATCGCCACCGCAACAGCCATTGCCGCCAACGCCCCTCTGGCCGTCCGGGCCGTCAAAAAAGCCATGCAGCAGGGTGCATCCCTGCCCCTGAACGGCGCGCTGGCCTGCGAACTCACACATTACAATAGCTTACTAAACACCACCGACCGCAAGGAAGGCATCGCCGCCTTCAACGAAAAGCGCAAGCCCGCCTTTACCGGCAACTAAACGCTGTGGTATAATCGCATTAGCCAGAAAAGACCTGTAAATAAGGAAAATCCCCTCATGGCCGCAAAAGCTCCCCAGAAAAAAATCTCCCTGGCATTACAAGGCGGCGGCACACACAGCGCATTCACATGGGGCGTCATTGACCAGATTTTACTGGATGGCCGCCTTGAAATTGACGCCATCAGCGCAAGCTCCGGCGGGGCAATGATTGCAGCGCTGCTTGCCCAGGGCATGCACGACGGCGGCCCCGAAGGCGCGCGCGAAACGCTGAAGCAATTCTTCAAAAAAGTAAGCACCGCCGCAACGCTGCTTCCCTTGCGCATGAAAGTGGTGGACCAGTTTTTAGGCAATGTAGGCATTGACCTCACGCCGCAATCCCTCGCGCTCGATTACATCACCCGCATCTTTTCGCCCCAGCAGTTCAACCTGTTCGACATCAACCCCTTGCGCGGCATCGTCGAAGAGCTGGTGGATTTCGATACGCTGAACAACAAAAGCCCCATCAAACTTTTCATCAACGCAACCAACGCCCGCACCGCCAAGGGCAAGGTGTTTGAAAACGGCAACCTCTCGCTCGACGCAATCATGGCCAGCGCCTGCCTGCCCTTCGTATTCAAAACTGTGGAAATAGACGGCGAAGCCTACTGGGACGGAAGCTTCTCCGGAAGCCCGGCGCTCTCCCCGCTCGCCAATTTCGGCACCACCGATATTGTGCTGGTGCAGGTGCATCCCTCTTTCGTAAACGACGTGCCCACCAACGCCGCCGATATTTTAGACCGCGCCACCGAAATGAGCTTCCACGCAGTGCTGCTGCAGGAAATGAAAACCATTGACCTCTACAACCGCCTGATCGCCGCAGGCAAGCTGGAACAAAGCCCCGTTTTCATTCACAGTATCGAATCGCAAGACATGCTGGCAAGCCTTGGCCGCTCCAGCAAGCTCAACGCCGATTGGGATTTTTTGGTGTACCTGCATGATCTGGGCGTACAAGCCGCTACCGACTGGCTTGAAACCAATTACAACGCCATCGGCAAAGATTCCTCCACCGACTTAAGCGCCTCCAGCGCCGCTTAGCGCATCAGCAGCTGCTGCATCGCTTCCGGGTTCGACTGAATCTTGTAAGCCTCCTCAGGCTTGGGCACGGCGCGCAGCTCCAGCTTGCACGACACCGTGTCAATGGAAGGAATTTTATTGGCAAATAACACATGCCCCTCGCACTCGCTGTTGGAGCTAAAGCGCATTCCCACCGCAACCCCTGCATAATGCGACTTGCCGTCAGCCCACTCGCTGGAGGTAAACGTCACGCCTGCCGCGTTGCGCTCGCTGTTCAGCGAAAAATCACCAAGCTCCGGCGTGTATTCATAATCATCCAGCGGGTAAAGCACATTATCAATAAACGTCAAAAACTCCGCCTTGGTAAAATCTTCCACCACCGGCTTCTGCTGGTTCTGCGTCAGCGAGAAAAAAGTAACTTCCAGATGTATCTTCGCGCCTTCCATAAGGTGCGCCGACAGCGACGCCCCTACCTTCGCCCGGTCTTTGGTTGCCACCGCCGCGCTGAAATCATCCAGCGCCTTCTGCGTCGCCTCACGCAATATATGCGGCGTATACATAAATTTGTAATAGCCGCACCCTAAAACCAGCAGCACAAAAGCAATCCCCAGATGTATCAGTTTCATCGTTGCAACCCTTGGTTGGTTTCAGGAATGGTCCGCCCCTTGAACGTATAGCTGTCAAAATCCTTGGTAAGCCCGAACGGCTCAAACGACGCGCCGTGCATCACCACGCGCACACCGGGCTGCCAGTCATCCATATGCTTAAAAATATATGCCAGGTTCTGGTAAGCGTCCGACATCGGCCCGTTGGCCAGCGGCATCATCGCGCCCGTAAACACCACCGTCTTGTCATGCACTACCCCTTCGCCGCGAATAAACCGCCCCGCCCCCGCATCATTGCGCAAATCCGGCTCCGGCTTTTGCAGCAATGTTGCAATCTTGCGGCTATGCTCTGGCATGGCGTCGGTGCCGTGGGTGATGATGATATTGCGGTGTTGGGCCGTGCGGATGATTTTAGCAAGATCGCGCATTTCGCCAGTGGTAAAGTTTTTGCTGTCCTTCGCCTTCCACGGCAGGTAATCACAGCGCTTATCGAATCCCATTTCCGCAAGGGTGCCGGGAATCAGGCTATTAGTAAGCATCGTGGCATTGTGCGGCGGGTGTTTGGGGTCGGGATACGCTTCGGCGTCAATAGTGCCGCCGGTCATAATAATCAGCGTGTCTTTTTGCATTGTTATGCGCCCGTGAACGCCTGCAAGCCGGTAATGGCGCGGCCAATAATCAGCGCGTGAATGTCGTGCGTGCCCTCATACGTGTTCACGCTTTCAAGATTCATCGCGTGGCGGATCACGTGGTACTCATCCGAAATACCGTTACCGCCATGCATGTCCCGCGCAATACGCGCAATGTCGAGCGCCTTGCCCGCCGAGTTGCGCTTAATCATCGAAATCATTTCCGGCGCGGCCTTACCCTCATCCATCAACCGCCCCACCCGCAGGCACGCCTGCAAGCCCAGCGTAATATCCACCAGCATGTCCGCCAGTTTCTTTTGAATGAGCTGGTTCGCAGCCAGCGGCCTTCCAAACTGTTTGCGCTCCAGCGTGTAGCTGCGCGCCGCTTCAAAACAAAATTCCGCAGCGCCCAAAGCGCCCCAGCCAATGCCGTAACGCGCCTTATTTAAACATGAAAATGGCCCGCCCAGCCCCGAAGCCTTCGGCAAAATATGATCGTCCGGCACAAATACATCTTCCATGGCGATCATGCCCGTAACGCTTGCGCGCAGCGACATCTTGCCCTCGATCTTGGGGGCCGAAAGCCCCTTCATGCCCTTATCTAAAATAAAGCCCTTGATGGTCCCGTCCTTCGTGCCTTCCAGCCCATACACTTTCGCCCACACCACAAACACATCCGCCACCGGCGAATTGGTGATCCAGTTTTTGGCGCCCGTAAGCACGAAACCGTCTTTGGTTTTGGTCGCCCGCGTCACCATGCCGCCGGGGTCGGACCCGTGGTCGGGTTCAGTAAGCCCAAAACAGCCAATCATTTCACCCGTTGCCAATTTCGGCAGGTACGTATCTTTTTGCGCATCCGAGCCAAACGTATAAATCGGGTGCATCACCAGCGACGACTGCACTGAAAGCGCCGAGCGGTACCCCGAATCTACCCATTCCACTTCGCGGCAAATCAAACCCGAAGCCACATGGCTTGCGCCCGCGCAGCCATAGCCTTCAATGGTTGCGCCAAACAACCCCATCTCGCCCATTTCGCGCATGATGGAAACGTCGAATTTTTCGTGCCTGTTGGCCTCCACAATGCGCACCATCAGCTTGTCGCGCGCGTAAGCGCGCGCCGAGGCCTGAATCAGCCGCTCGTCGTCGGTTAGCTGCGCATCGAGAAGGAAGGGATCGTCGTGGGTAAATGCCATGCCGCCATTATACCCAAAAGACTGTTAAGAATACATGTAATTCACAATTGCCATGCAATTCCAGCATGTTGCAATCAGACCACCAAATTGACGATCGTGCCCCGGTCCCAGTAAACCCCGCGCCTGACCGCTTCCAGCGCGCTGCTGATCAGCGTGCGCAGCGACTCCGGCGCAGGAATGAAATTGAGCGTCGCCCGGTTCGGCGGCGTATATAGTTTTTCCTGCTGTTCAGGCTGCTCCTGCCTGCGGCTACCGGCCTTGCCAGCCCCGCCTTGGGCCGTATTAATACGATTAGGATTGATGTTAATCACCATAAGGCCGCCTGCATGCTAAGGGGTGCGTCGCCTTACAATATCGCGAACGTAGAATAAAAACAACATCCCGATGATGGCGGTATTAATATAGGCCGCCAAATGCCGCCTCTGCGGCCCCGCCATGGCCGACCACACTTCAAAATCTTTAAAATTCCCGGCCCACTGGTTCATAATGCCCGAAAGCTGGAATAAAACCGCCGCCAGCGCCAGCCGCGGGTTCATACAGGCCAGCACATACGCAAACACCTCACCGGGAATAAAATACCGCTCGCGCATCTTCGGCAGCAAAAACGGCATCACCGCCAGGCAAATGGTGGCCAGTAATTGCATCTGGTACGGCGTAAGCGGAAACACTGCTTTGCGCGGCGTGTAAAAACAAAACGCCCCCACAAACAGGAAAGTAATCCCAAGCCCGATTGGCATCACCGTGAAGTAATCCACGCCCTCAAAAAAGAAATACAGGTTCGCGGCATTGCCCGTGTGCGTAAACAGGCTGAACTGGTCAAAATAAATCGTGGCCAGCTCCCATGCGGGCCGCCCCTCCAGCCACGCCGGAACCGCGAGCAGGATATAACACGCCGCCGGAATCCATACCCACCGCCACGACAATTGCCGCGCAAGCAGTAACATGGCAAACAGCGGCGCAATAAACAGCCCCTGCTGCTTCATGCAAAACGCGAGGCCAAAATACACCCACGCCCACACCTGCCGCCCCTGCATCAGGCAGCACACCGCCCCCAGCATCAGCGCCACATAGATATTATCGCACTGCCCAATCGCCGCGCCGTCCACCACAAGGTCGGGAAGCCCCAGCATTCCCACCGCCCCAAACCACGGCACCCACGAAACCTTCCCATAATGCAGCGCAAGAATGCGGTACGTAAAATACGCGCTCATCGGGTCGAATACTAAACTGGTGAGCTTTATGGTGTAGTCCGGCTTCCATGCGGGCAGCACAAGATCGGCAATCCCGATCAGGTAGCCATAAAGCGGGCTGTAATTCGCAAACATTACCCCGAAAGCATGCAGCATGCCCCAGTTATGAACATGCGCCAGCCAATGCACATAATGCTGCCCCATGTCCGAATAAAACAACGCATCATAGGTAAAATAATAGGCATTCAAGCCCAGCACAAAAACCAGAAGCGCGGTAAGTGCGGCGTATTTTTTCCAGTCAGCGGCAAGCGTCATAGCATAACCCTCTTACAAAAATGCCAGCTGCTCGCCCGCACGCGGAAAAACATCGCGGCGATAGCGCACAAGCAGCATCGAAAGCACAAGCATATTGAGCAGCGCCGCAATCAAACACCGCATATCCCCGTCCAGCCCCGGCCATGGCAATTGGCTTACGACATGCGCAACCTGAAACAATAATGCCGCCAGCGCCACTTTCGGGTTCATGCATGCCAGCACAAAAGTGAATATCTCCGCCGGGATAAAATATCGCTCAATCATATGGGGCAAAAATAACGGCATGATCGCAAGGCTGCAGGTCGCAAGCAATTGCATGGTATACGCGTTCAAAGGGAGCTTCGCCCGCCGCAGGGTGAAAAGCCCGAAGACCAGCGCAACCGCAAGCGAAAGCGCAAGCCCGTAAACCTGATCGTAATGATATGCGGGCAAGCCTTCCAGCCACGCCGCAATACCAACCACAAAATAACCAGCCGCCGCAATCCACGCCAGCCGCCCCGGCAATTGCTTCGCAAGCACAAGAATAAGCAAGAACGGACCAAGGAACAACGATTGCAGCGCCAGCGAAAACGCAATGGCGAAATACACCATCGCCCGCACCGGCTTTCCCCTCATCAACGCATACAGGGTTCCAAGCAGGAAAGAGCAATACGCCATGTCGCCCTGCCCGATACCGAAGCTATTGATCATCACGCATGGCAGCGCATACACGCCTGCCGCCCCCAGCAGCGCCATGCGCGACCCCCGCCCGTAATGCAAAGTAAGGATCCCAAACGCGAAATAGGCCGCAATAAAATCAAACAAACTGATGCTGGTCTTCACCACATAACCGGGCGAAAGATCAGGGAAAAGGAAGTTTCCCAATCCTAATATGCAGGTATAAAGCGGGCTATAATGGGCAAATCCCTCGCCATAGGCTTGCGTAATGCCGCCCTCGCGGATATGCATAAGCCATGGAATAAAGGCGGCCTGCAGGTCCGAAGGGGGTACATCTTCAAAGCTAAACAGCCAGCCCCTGACGCATAATGCCAAAAAAACGATGGCCCAAAAGCCAGCAGCGGCGAAACCCGCATAAGGTTGTTTTTTCACGGCACTAAGAATAGCAAAGCCTTTCAGAAGTTTAACGGTATTATTACAATGATTCGCCAAAAAAGCATCAACAAATGATGATCATCGCCGCCTTTTACCATTTCTTCGACTTCCCCGATTATGAGCGCAAAAAACAGCAGCTCAAAGACGAGATGGTCGCGCGCGGCATCAAGGGTTCCATCCTGATTGCCCCCGAAGGCATCAACGGCACCATCGGCGGCACGCGCGAAAAGCTCGACGACTATTTATTATACCTGGAGCGCGACATCATCGGCGCGCCCCTGCCTTATAAAGAAAGCACCTGCGCCATCCTCCCCTTCGGCCGCACCAAGGTGCGCCTGAAAAAAGAAACCATTTCGCTGGGCGAAGATGTGGACCTTTCACAGGTCGGCGAATATGTAGACCCCAAAGACTGGAACGCCCTCATCAACGACCCCAACACCATTGTGCTGGACACCCGCAACGATTACGAAACCCATCTGGGCACCTTCGCCCGCGCCATTGACCCCAACATCCCCACGTTCAAACAGCTCCCCGAATTCGTGCGCAAAACCCTCGCCGATAAGAAGGACGCCAAAATCGCCACCTTCTGCACTGGCGGCATTCGCTGCGAAAAATTCACCGCATGGATGAAACAGGAAGGCTACACCGACGTGGTGCATTTGCGCGGCGGCATCCTGAAATATTTAGAAGAAATTCCCGAAGCCGAAAGCACATGGCAGGGCGAGTGTTACGTGTTCGACGACCGCGTGGCGGTCACCCACGGTGTGAAAGCCTCCGAAACCGCCAGCAAATGCGAGCCTTGCGGCTTTGCACTCACCCCTGAAGACCGCGCGCATCCCGCTTTCGTGCAGGATGTCTGCTGCCCCCATTGCAAAAAAGGCTAACGCGCCAGAACCTGCCCCGTCACAAACCGGCTGTTCTTCAATTGGTCGATGCGCGCATTAATCATCTCCATCGCCTCTTCCTTGCGAAGCGTCACATCCTGAATACTGGTGATATATTCCGCCGCACCCTCCACCGCCGCCTTGCGCGCCTTGGGGTCAACACCGCACAGCATGTTCGACGCCACCGCCAGCACATCATGCGTGAATGTTTTGGTGTCTGCCACATTCTCATCCGAATGTTTCGTGCCGCTCATGCCAAACAACGAATTGGCCACCATGAATGAGCACGCGGTCAGCACATTATAGCGGTAGTCGTTCTGCTTTGCCGTGTGGCGCGCCAGTTCGGAAACGGCTTCTGCGCCCCCATGCGCCGCGAGCTTCTGCGCGTTGACCACATCGGCCTTGTAGCGCTTGCTCTCGCTCCATGAGCCAATAATATTGGAAATGTTATTGCCCATGCTGAGCGGCGAGGCAATGCGCCCACGCGGGTTTTCCTTAAACCACTCCGTAAGCTTCGCGCCCGTGTTGCGCGTACCTGCATCCACCGGCTCCTTAAACGCATAAGGCGGCGCATGCGGCTTATCGAGCATAAAGGTGGAAAGCCACCCGGTGGTAAGCATCAGGCCCGCTGCCATTTTGCCCGCGTTGAAATTATCCTTCTTCAGTGCTGCCTTAATCATGAACAACCCACCCGCCGTTTCCGACAGGCACTTGATGGACGTCACATTATGCTGCAAAAATTCATGCGCCCCCTGAAACACACCCGCCTTATGAATGGCATCCGGCGTTGCCCCCACGCCAGTGGGCACCTCAATGTGATGCTGCTTCAGATACCCCTTCAGCTCATCGGTAAACGCAATCAGCGGGTCTTGCTTTTTTTCCTTGCCGTAAATGGTAAGCAAAATATCGCCTACCGAAAATGCAGCCCCCACACCCATTTCTGATAAATCAGATGCGGTAAATTTGCCGTCCTTATTATGCTTGCCGCGCACATAGCCCGACACCATGCACGACACATTACCCAAATCGTAAAACAATGCCGACAGCAGCAGCGCATTCTTCTTAATCTTCGCCTGCGTGCTGTCTTGCTTAATCTCTTTATCTTCGGAAGTTTGCGTAATGGTGGGCTCGCCCTTAATCCACCCGCCGTCGGTGAGTTTGGAAAGCAGCAACTTCTCATCTTTAATCACGGGAATGATAAGCCGGTCGCCCTGCTCATCGGCGTCCACATAATTGACCATGCCGCTTGCACCCAGCGATTGGCGCAACTGCGTAAGCGAATCCGCGCTCGCATCCTTTTGCGGCCGTAAGATGATTTCCACCTTGCCGGGCGCGTTGGTAATGCTTTCTAGCTCTGCGATGGTGCCGCTGGCCCATTGGTAACGTGGCATGATTCCCTCAAGTGTTAAAAACGAATCGGTGCCCTGAAACTTTTTACGTCTTTTGACGAATTTTTTTTTGACTATAACGCCTCAAAACCGGTTTTGCCCATGACGATTTAATGACAATCATGGTTTACCGTTAAAGACTTTTAACCACACCAAGGCACCTCCACTACATCTAGTAGGTAGCACCACTCCCCTAGCCTCGCGCTATACATAAGTTACCCTTTCGGCTGCGCAGATAATTTTTGAGTAATTTGAATAATTTGAGGTTTAAAACCGAACTTATCCACACTATCCACACACCGACATATGCACATAAAACACCGCATATGGGGTCGGGTTTACAAGCGGCAACACAATATATAGTTGCATTACGAACCTGTAATGTTTTACATTTAATCAACACCAAAACAGGGGCTTTCGTCTCTTCCGGCCTCCCACAATGGGAACCCGGCACCGGGTTTCTCCCCTCCAACCAAGGGGCATTAATGCGTTAAGGGGGGATGAAAAGGCCGGTTAAAAACACTATATAATAAAACATCTATTACAGGGAAATATAGCATGCGCATTGAACGGCATTTCACCAAGGCGACCACCACGACCACCGGCGTATATGACAGCATCGCGTTCAAGAAAATTGACGTGGTGATGAAAAACCCGGATGGCTCGGCTGTGTTCGAGGCCCTTGGCACCGAAGTGCCCGACGCATGGTCGCAGGTCGCCTGCGACGTCATCGCCCAAAAATATTTCCGCAAAGCCGGCGTTCCCGCCGCCCTCAAAAAAGTCGAAGAAGCCACCGTCCCCTCGTGGCTCTGGCGCTCCGTGCCGGATGAAGTGGCCCTCGACAAACTCGGCAAAGACGCGCGAAACACCGGAGAGACGTCTGCAAAGCAGGTCTTCGACCGCCTCGCTGGCGCATGGGCTTACTGGGGCTGGAAGGGCGGCTATTTTGACACCGAAGAAGACGCCAAAACCTTCTACGACGAAATGCGCTTCATGCTCGCAAACCAGATGGCAGCCCCCAATTCCCCGCAATGGTTCAACACCGGCCTGCACTGGGCCTACGGCATTGACGGCCCAAGCCAAGGCCATTTCTATGTGGACCCAGAGTCCAAAAAAGTCACCAAATCCAAATCCTCCTACGAGCGCCCCCAGCCCCACGCCTGCTTCATCCAAGGCGTGTCTGACGACCTCGTAAACGAAGGCGGCATCATGGATTTGTGGGAGCGCGAAGCGCGTCTCTTTAAGTATGGCTCCGGCACCGGCTCCAACTTCTCCGACCTGCGCGGCGGCGGCGAAAACCTCTCCGGCGGCGGCAAATCCTCCGGCCTCATGAGCTTCCTGAAAATCGGTGACCGCGCCGCTGGCGCCATCAAATCCGGCGGCACCACCCGCCGCGCCGCCAAAATGGTGGTGGTAGATATTGATCATCCCGACATCTCCGACTTCATCAACTGGAAAGTGCTGGAAGAACAAAAAGTAGCCGCCCTCGTCACCGGCTCCAAGCTCTGCCAGAAGCATCTCGGTGCCATCATGGCCGCCTGCCAGATTGGCGAATCCGAATCCCGCTTCTCTCCTTCGGATAACCCCGCCCTCAAAAAGGCCATGAAAGACGCCCGCAAATCGCTGGTACCCGACAACTACATCCAGCGCGTGGTCGAGTTCGCCAAGCAAGGCTTCACCAACCTCGACTTCCCCGCCTATGATACGGATTGGGATTCCGAAGCCTACCGCACCGTCTCCGGCCAGAACTCCAACAATTCGGTGCGCGTCACCAACGAATTTTTGGAAGCCGTAGCCCAAGACAAACCTTGGCACCTGCTGCGCCGCACCGACAATAAAGTGGCCGAAACCATCCCCGCCCGCGAACTCTGGGACGAAATCGCCTATGCCGCATGGGCCTGCGCCGACCCCGGCCTGCAGTATGATACCACCATCAACGAATGGCACACCTGCCCCGAATCCGGCCGCATCCGCGCATCGAACCCCTGCTCCGAATACATGTTCCTCGACGACACCGCTTGCAACCTTGCCAGCATCTACCTGCTCAAGTTCAAACGCGAAAATGGAGCATTCGATGTCAAAGCATTCGAATACGCCAGCCGCCTCTGGACCCTCGTGCTGGAAATTTCCGTACTCATGGCCCAATTCCCCTCCAAGGAAATCGCCCGCCTGTCCTACGAGTTCCGCACCCTCGGCCTCGGTTTTGCAAACATCGGCGGCCTGCTCATGGCTTCCGGCGTTGCCTACGATAGTGCCGAAGGCCGCGCCATCGCCGGTGCCATCACCGCCATCATGACCGGCGTTTCTTACGCAACCTCCGCCGAAATGGCCAAGGAAATGGGCCCCTTCGACGGCTACGAATCCAACAAGCAATCCATGCTGCGCGTACTGCGCAACCACCGCCGCGCAGCCGTAGGTAGCATGGATGGCTACGAAGACCTCTCCATCAATCCCGTACCGCTCGACATGGATAATTGCGAAGACAAAAACCTCGTCAAAGCCGCCAAAAAAGCATGGGACAACGCCCTCCTGCTCGGTGAAAAATACGGCTTCCGCAACGCGCAGGCCACCTGCATCGCCCCCACCGGCACCATTGGTTTGGTCATGGATTGCGACACCACCGGCATCGAGCCGGACTTCGCCCTCGTGAAGTTCAAAAAGCTCGCAGGCGGCGGCTACTTCAAAATCATCAACCAGCAGGTTCCCGAAGCGCTGAAAACCCTCGGCTACCCCGCCAAGCAAATCACCGAAATCGTGAACTACGCGGTAGGCCGTGGCACTCTGAAAGATGCTCCGGGCGTAAACCATCAGGCACTTCGCGCCAAAGGCTTCGACGATGAAGCACTCGCAAAGGTCGAAAAAGCACTCGCCGCAGCTTTCGAAATCAAGTTCGTATTCAACAAATACGCCCTCGGCGAAGAATTCTGCAAAACCAAACTCGGCCTCACCCAAGCCCAACTCGATGATTACGGCTTCGACATGCTGGCAGCACTCGGCTTCCTGAAAGTGGATGTGGATGCCGCCAATGAATATTGCTGTGGCACCATGACGCTCGAAGGCGCACCCAATTTGAAAAACCAGCATCTCGCGGTCTTCGATTGCGCCAACCCCTGCGGCAAAAAAGGCAAACGCTACCTCTCTGCCAAAAGCCACATCCTGATGATGGCCGCAGTGCAGCCCTACATCTCCGGCGCAATTTCCAAAACCATCAACATGCCCAACACCGCAACTGTTGAGGAATGCAAGGAAGCCTACCTCATGTCATGGAAGCTTTGCCTGAAAGCAAACGCCCTGTACCGTGACGGCTCCAAACTCTCCCAGCCGCTGAACGCCGCCATCGCCGCCGAACTCGGCGACATGGACGACGAGGACGAAAAGCAATCCACCGTGCAGGAGCTGCGCCAGCCCGCAGCCGTTGCCGAACGCATCGTCGAGCGCATCGTAACCGTCATGCAGGAACGCCAGAAACTCCCCGAACGCCGCAAGGGCTACACCCAGAAGGCAAATGTCGGCGGCCATAAGGTGTACCTGCGCACCGGCGAATACGGCGACGGCCGCTTGGGCGAAATCTTCGTGGACATGCACAAAGAAGGCGCGGCCTTCCGCTCCATGATGAACAACTTTGCAATCGCAGTCTCCATCGGCCTGCAATACGGCGTGCCGCTGGAAGAATTCGTGGATGCCT
The DNA here is from genome assembly GCA_043763155.1 of Alphaproteobacteria bacterium. Classification (GTDB taxonomy): domain Bacteria; phylum Pseudomonadota; class Alphaproteobacteria; order Rickettsiales; family SXRF01; genus JANYBV01. The sequence goes on from JAYULW010000009.1 coordinate 19,109, forward strand.
TCACCTTCACGCGCTTTGAACCCTCCGGCATGGTCGAAGGCAACGAAGCTATCAAGATGTCCACCTCCATCCTCGATTACATCTTCCGCGAACTCGCAATCTCTTACCTCGGCCGCAACGACTTGGCCCATGTCGAAGTGGGTGATTTGCGTTCCGACTCCATCGGCCGCGGCGCAGGCGACTCCACCCGCGCCACCGACCAGCCCGAACTGCCCCAGCTTTTCAGCCAGGGTTTCGTACGCGGCAAACTCCATAAGCTGAATCTGGTAAGCAACAAATTCACCGGCAATCAGGCAACTGCCGCAGCCATGCTGCTGCAAGACCCCGACCTCGCCCATGAAACGAAGGCCTACCTAAAAACCGAACACGAAGGCACCACCGTGCATGTCGGCGTATCGGTTCAGCAAGCCGTCCACAGCCAGCAGAGCGAACGCGTGCGCGAAGCCAAAGCCAAAGGCTATGAAGGCGACGCCTGCGGCGAATGCGCCAACTTCACGCTGGTGCGCAATGGCACCTGCATGAAATGCGACACCTGCGGCGGCACCAGCGGCTGCTCGTAAGCCAAATATTTATAAATTTTTCAAAACTTGGTTGACTTGGGCGGGGCATAAAAACCCCGCCCTTCTTTTATCAACTAATCGAGGCAATGCTCTCCGCCTGCGCCACGGCATTGACCACCGCCGCAATGCGAATAGCGCTCTGCACGCCCAGCGGCACAACCCCCGCCTTCACCACTTCCGCCACATGCGCCTCCATGCACATGCCGCACCCGTTGATGGACGACACCGCCAGCGACGCCAGCTCAAAATCCACCTTCGGTATGCCGGGATTCCCAATCACATTCATGCGCAGCTTCGCAGGCAACGCACCATACTGCTTATCACCCACCAGATGCACAAAGCGGTAATACACATTGTTCATGGCCATGATGGTAGCAGCAGCCTTCGCCGCCTGCACCTCCGCCGCGCCCAATTGCGCCTCCTCGGTAATGGCCGAAACCACCGCCGCATTCTTCGTGCTATAGGCCGACGCCAGCGCAATCACATAAATCTGTGCCTGCGAAAGCTCCGGCGCCCCCTCAGGCGTGAGCACCGTGCCAAGGTTCAGCTTCACATCCTTGGCATAGTCGCCAAGCCTGTCCTTCAAATTCTCAATATTCATAATCGCTCCTATGCTACCTTAATGGTGTCTTTGCCTTTTTCCCAATTGCAGGGGCACAGCTCGTCCGTCTGCAATGCGTCCAGCACGCGCAGCACTTCCTTCACATTGCGCCCCACGTTCAAATCCGTGACCATGGAGAAGCGAATCACGCCCTCTGGGTCAATGATGTAGGTAGCGCGCTGCGCAACCCCTTCCTGCAGGTCGAGAATGCCCAGTGCCGAAGTCAGCTCGCGCTTCACATCAGCCAGCATCGGAAACGGCAGCGCATTCAACTCTTCCTTATGCTGCCTCCATGCCAGATGCACGAATTCAGAATCCGTACTTGCGCCCAGCACCTGCGCGTCGCGCTCCTTGAACTCTTTGTTCAGCTTTCCGAACTCAGCAATTTCGGTCGGGCACACAAAGGTGAAATCCTTGGGCCAGAAAAACAGCACCAGCCATTTGCCGGCATAGCTCTTGTCGTTCACTTCCGTGAAGGCCGTGGCAAGGTCATTGCTTACAGTTGCCTTCACATTGAAGGCGGGCAGTTTATTCCCTACGCTTAACATAGTATTCTCCTAGTTTTTGGGTTGATTCTTGCAGGCGCAAAGCTCTGCGTCACCCTGCTCCAGCAGGGCGTAACAGCGAAAGAGAAAGTATTCAAAATGGGTCATGGCCTTACATCCTTCTGTTGTTACATCTGAAGGATAAGCCCGATGGCATGAAAGGTATAATCTATTGATTTTATAGTAATGATAGATTATATCTATCGTATGAACCTGCGCGATTTACAGTATTTAACCACCGTTGCCGAGCATTTGCATTTCGGCCACGCCGCCGAAATCTGCCATGTGAGCCAGCCCACGCTTTCCATGCAGCTTAAAAAACTGGAAGAATATCTGGGCGTGCAACTCTTTGAACGCACCAACAAACACGTCATGCTCACCCCCATCGGCAAAAGCATCGTGGAGCGCGCTGCCCGCGTGCTGGAAGAAGCCGCCGCCATCCGCCAACTCGCGCGCGGCGCCAAAGACCCGCTCAGCGGCGATGTGCGCTTAGGGGTTTTCCCCACCCTCGCTCCGTATCTGCTGCCAAGCCTGGTCCCCAAAGTGAAGGAACACTTGCCCGACGTGAACCTGCTGCTCACAGAAGAAAAAACCCCCGCCATCATACAATTGCTGCATGAAGGCAAACTCGATTGTGCGCTGCTGGCATTGCCCGTGGAAGGTGATGGGCTGGCAACCGCCCCCCTCTTCACCGAACCCTTTTTACTTGCAGTTCCCAAATCCCACAAACTCGCCAAACGCAAAAGCGTAAAACCTTCCGACCTCGCGCCTTACGCACTCCTGCTGCTCGAAGAAGGCCACTGCCTGCGCGAACAAGCGCTCGAAGTATGCAGCATGATCGGCATTGGCGAGGCAAATAATTTCCGCGCAACCAGCTTAGAAACACTGCGCCACATGGTCGCTGGCGGCAGCGCCATCACCCTCATGCCCAAACTCGCAATCCAGGAAGCTGACGCCATGGTGCGCTACATCCCGTTTGAATCCCCCGCCCCATCGCGCACCATCGGTCTGGTGTGGCGCCACACTTCCGCCCGCGCGCCCCTTTTTGCAGCTCTCGTCAAACTCCTGAAACAGAAGAAATTGTGATGCCGTCCAACAATGCTTATTACCTTGGTAAAATGCCTTTTATTAACCAATCCATAACCATTCGCGCCTATAATAGGATGTATGGAAAAGTGCCAAATCCGGCGTATCCGGAATTGCTGCGACCATGCTAATGCCGTCATATAGGTCTCACATGCCACGCTTAACAGTATTGCGTCTCGCCCCGCATTGCGCTACTGCGCTGCTGGTTGCGTGCGCGCTTTTTGTTGCGTTTCCCGCATCCGCCACCACGCCCGGCATGGAGAAAAAAGCCTACGCCGTAGGCACGGGTTTCTACATCACCCATGACGGCTACATGCTCACCGCCAACCACGTTGTGGCCAACTGTTCCGGCCCCATCAGCATCCATGGCCGCCTGGTCGTGCTGCGCGCAAAAATCGTCGCCACCGATTTAGAACATGACATGGCGATTCTGAAAGTCCTCGCCCCCGACGTGAATATCCCCTACGTCACGAATTTCAGAAGCCTCACCAAGCCGCTGAAAGTCGGCGAGCCGGTGATCGTTACAGGCTATCCGTCGGAAAGCATGAACGGCGAGTTCGCCGAGTTCATCACCAACGACGCCAAAATCACCAACACCAAAAGCCATATCGGTGACAATTCACAGTTCATGTTCACCTATGCCGCCAAATCCGGTTTCAGCGGCGGCCCTGTGCTGGATGCGGCCGGAAACGTGCTGGGCATGACGGCATCCGCTACCTGCACCTCCGCCACCTGCATGGAAGGTTTCAAGAAAACCTTCTCCATGCGCGCAACCACCGTTGAAGAAGTCGAGAAGCTCGAAGAAACCATCGCCAAGCATGTAGACACCAATATCGCGGCAAGCCTTCCGGTGATTTTCCGGTTCTTAGAGAGCAATAAAATTCCCTATCAGGAAGCGCAAGCCACCGCCGTGCCCACGGCTCAGCGCATCAGCGAAATCGCGCAGTCCATCGCCAATGTGCGCTGCCCCAGCGAAGAGCAGTCGCTCATTGACCATTCGGGCATCGTACTCACAAAATAAAAACGCTCAGGAAGTGCCAGACACCTCATAGGAGGCGGGCCAGTAAAAGCTCCGCTCCTGCGGTTGCTGCGCACAGGCGCTGCACATCAGCAGCACCAAACTAGCGATAACAATACGCATTGGCCTACGGCCCGATCGGACCGGAAGGGCCCATCGCGGCCACTTTACCCGAAGGCGAGAAGCTGCCGCCCTGCCATGCGGTTTCCTGTACCGGAGCGCAGGCTGCAAGCATGGTCAGGCTAACACAAATAAGAATCCGCCCGAAAGTGCCACGGCGGCAGGCTAAAAATGAATTCATATGCTCTCTCCAAATGGGGTTGTTCTTTTTTGAGTTTTTTTGTCGTATTGCCTAAGACTATCTCAAGAACCGTGCCAAACCATGATTTGAGGCTGAGAGCGGCTTTGCGCGTGAAGCACCCATCTCATTTGCCTATTTTTTAGGCAGCAGTCATGCACCCAGATTAAAAATAAGGCGCTATAATGAGGCATTCATGCAAATATCGCATAACTAATGCCCACACCCCATAAAAACCCAGTAATCCACTTGAAAACAGTAACTTACTTACAACTCTGCCCACCGGCCCACGAAACCCAGCTTTTGCTTGAATTTTCGAGCCATTACGACTAATTGTCGCAGCTCAACGTAAGATGCTGTCGTAGCTCAGCTGGTAGAGCACCGCATTCGTAATGCGGGGGTCGGGGGTTCGAATCCCTTCGACAGCACCATTTTCCATATTTGATTCTTTACGGCTTCCACGCCACAATGGGCGGCTAATCAGCCGGTTTTCCTATGGCCGTCCAAAGCGCCGCCTATCAATACCTCAAATCTATGCTCGACAATATTGCCGACCCTATCTTCGTGAAAGATAAGGAGCATCGCTGGGTGGATGGCAACCGCGCCTTCTGGGAGCTTATGGGCGGCGCGCCGGAAACTTTCCTTGGCAAAACCGATTATGATTTCTTCCCCAAAGCAGAAGCCGACGTCTTCTGGCAAAAGGACAATGAAGTATTCCAAAGCCGCCAAACCGTCATCAACGAAGAATACCTGACTGACCGCAACGGCGTGCAGCACGTCATCTCCACCAAGAAGACATTGTTTTTAAATGAACATGGCCAGGAAGTACTGGTTGGCATCGTGCGCGACATCACCAAGGAAAAAGAACTCGACCGCCTCAAAAGCCAGATGGCCGCCGATGCTGTGCAGCAAAAAGAACAGCAGCGGCGCATGTTTGAAACCGCCCTTTCCAACACCGCCGACTCGAACTACGTGTTCGACTTAGAGGGCCGCTTCATCTACATCAACAAAGCCCTGCACAACCCCACCGGCGCAACCCAGACTAGCTTCATCGGCCACAACTTCTTAGAACTCGGCTACCCGCCCGAACTTGCAGCCCGCATGCAGGACCAGCTTCAGCACGTCATCAACACCAAGGAAACGCTGCGCGATGAAACTCCCTATGTGCGCGGCGCAGGCATGCGTGCGTACGAATATATCTTCAAACCCGTCATCGGCGAAAATGGTGTCGTGGAAGCCGTCGCAGGCTCCACCCGCGACATCACCGATTTCAAGGAAGCCAACCGCCGCAAAGACGAATTCCTCGCCATGCTCGCTCATGAATTGCGTAATCCACTTGCCCCCATCAGCAACGCCATGCACGTCATGAAATCCTCTGGCAACGAAAAAATCCGCGAAGAAGCCGCACAGCTCGTTGACCGCCAGATCATCCACATGACCCATCTGCTGAATGACTTGCTCGACGTTTCCCGCGTCACCCTCGGCAAAATCCAGCTTCGCCCCCAGCGCGTAAGCTTGCGCGACATTATCACCATGGCGGCCGAAAGCGTGCAGCCCCTCATCGCTGAAAAAGGCCAAACGTTGGAAATCGCCATCCCCGAAAACCCCATCTGGCTCAATGCCGACCCCACCCGCCTGTCGCAAGTATTCAGCAACCTGCTAAACAACGCCGCCAAATACACCCAAAACGCCGGGCAAATCCATATTACCGCCGAAGAAGACAAGCTCGGCCTCACCATCCATATCCGCGACAACGGCATCGGAATCCCAAGCGAAATGCAGCCGCATATCTTCGAACTTTTCGCACAGGCCGATAGCTCCATGGAACGCTCTTACGGCGGCCTCGGCATCGGCCTGACACTTGTCAAAAGCTTGGTGGAAATGCACAAAGGCACCGTATCCGTCACCAGCGAAGGCAAAGGCAAGGGCAGCCTTTTTACCATCCGCCTGCCCATCCAGTTTGCGCCCCAGGCCGAAACCACTGCTGAAAAAACCGAAGCCCCCAGCGGCGCCCACCACCGCATTCTTATCGTTGATGATAATGAAGCCTCCGCCAAAACGCTGGGCTGGACACTGGAAATCCTCGGCCACGACATCCGCCTTGCCCATGACGGCCAGCAGGCATTAAGCATCGCCGAAAACTATAAGCCCAACGTGGTACTGCTCGATATTGGCCTGCCCGGCATGAACGGCTACGAAATCTGCCGCGCCCTGCGCCAAAACCCCGCGCTCGCCAACACCGCCATCATCGCCCAAACCGGCTGGAGCCAGAAAGAACACCGCGACCGCTCCAAAGAAGCAGGCTTCGACCACCACCTCGTCAAACCCATCCACATGGAAACCCTGCAAGAGCTATTACAACAACTCGAAAAGTCTGGTAGGCTTGCCTCCACCTCCATCCGTGAAGCAAGCTGATATTCCATGAAAAAAGTTCTCGTCGTCATCTTGGCATATAACGCCAGCCAGCATATCGCCAAGCTGCTCGCCCGTATCCCCGCCGGTTTATTTTCGCCGCAAGCGGGCTTCACCTGCGACATCCTGCTGCTCGACGACGCCTCCCCCGACGACACGCTGGAGCGCGCCCGCGAATACGTCACCCACCATGCGCTCCCCATCCGCCTCCTCAAAAATCCCGTAAACCAGCGCTACGGCGGCAACCAGAAAATCGGCTACACCTACGCCATCCAGAATGGCTACGACATCGCCCTCATGCTCCACGGCGACGGCCAGTACCCGCCGGAAATGATCCAGGATCTCATCACCCCGCTCCTGAACAACGAGGCCGACGCCGTGCTCGGCTCGCGCATGCTCACCAAAAGCGCCGCCCTCGAAGGCGGCATGCCCAAATACAAATTCGTGGGCAATATCGTACTCACCAAAATCCAGAATATCATGCTCGGCTCCAACCTCTCCGAGTTCCATACGGGCTTCCGCGCTTATTCACTGGCCGCCCTCAAAACTTTGCCCTACACCCATAATTCCAACGATTTCGATTTCGATACCGATATTCTAATCCAGTTTATCCTGAGCGGAAAACGCATCCGCGAAATCGCTATTCCCACTCATTACGGCGACGAGGTCTGCCACGTAAACGGCATCAAATACGCCTATCAGGTCGTGCGTAATTCGCTTCTGGCGCGCTGCCAGCCGCTTGGTATTTTCTACCACGCCAAGTTCGACTTTGAATCCGCAACCGACACAACCCTGCGCTATCAGGACAAAACCGCTTTTAAAAGCAGCCAGTCATGGGCCATAGATAAAATCCCCGCCAACACCACCCTGCTGGAAATCAAACACGGCACCGACCTGCACGTCACCCGCGCCCTAAGCGCTAAGGGCTGCACCACCCATGTCATCGCCGCCGGCAATCTGGGCGACCTGCCCGCAAAAACCCAGTCCCGCAAAGCCGACCCCGCCGCAGGCATCACCCTCACTCCGCAGGAATCGGCGGTAAATGCCATACTGATGCTCGACGTCATAGACCATGTGGCCAACCCCGAAGCCTGTATGGCGCAACTTCACGCCCAACTGCAAGAATCCATACCCCAATGCTACATCACCACCGGCAATATCGGCTTTTTCGTAGTGCGCCTGAGCCTGCTTTTCGGGCAGTTCAATTATGGCAAGCACGGCATCCTCGACCGCACCCACACGCGCCTTTTCACCTTCGCAAGCCTGCGCCGTGTGCTGGAAATGCACGGCTACCAGATTGAAACCATGGAAGGCATTCCCGCCCCCTTCCCACTTGCGCTGAAAAGGCAGTGGCTGGCGCGTTGCCTGCTGCGCCTGAACAGCCTGCTCATCCGCATCAATAAATCGTGGTTCTCATACCAGATTGCAATCATTGCCCGGCCCATGCCCACGCTCGACCAGCTCATCACCAACGCAACCGCCAGCGAAAAACCCTAGTCGCTCTGCACCTGCACCGGCGGCGGGAAAAGGTCCAGTATGTTAGGTGTGGTTACGCCATCAGGCAGGGCTTCTTCCGGCGCACCCGGAACCGTGGGCGGCGCAGTGGGGTCCAGCGGCCCGATCACGCTTAAAATAAAACGCTCCATCAAACCCTCGGACGTATGCACCCGCATCATCGTGTAGCCCTCGATCTGCAGCAGCCGCCAGCTACTGATGATATACACCTTCTGTGTTTTGGCTTTTTCCAGCACCTCAGGCATCACATTATTATATTGCACCATGCAGCTATCCTGAAAAATGCCCCAGATGGTATACGTAGATACGCGGTTTTGGCCCACGATCCAAAACGGCACGCCCGGCAGGTAGCTCATCAGCGAGCTGGTACCGAAGCATACCAGCGACGCGGGCGGCGGCGTGTCATAGCCATTTTTATGCAAGTACTCCGCCATGTCGCGGCTGCCGCTGAAAGAATAATAATAGCTATCATGGTGCATCAGGAACGCCGAATACAACCCAATGCCCAACACGAACACATAACAATAGCTAAGCCCGCTGCGCAAACGCCGCTCAAACTGCGCAAACGGCTGCCGCGCATCACCCGTTTCATGATAATAAAACCACAACGTCCAGATGATAAACACCGTAAACAACCCGCTATGCCACAAGCCGCCGAAATATACGAAGGTGAAGAAAAGCGCGAACCACCCAAACCATACCGCCATGAACCACAGCCACCGCGAACCCCATAAGCGCCATACCACAAACGTCAGCAGCGCGCTGCCCGGTAGCAACATCAGCAACCCCAGATAGGGAACCCCCTCAAGAAAATAAAACATGTTATCGAGGGCATGCCAGTGCGTTACTGATAAAAACGCCACGCGAACATGTTTGATCATCGCATCGGTATAAAAATGCCGCTTGCGATAGAAAGACTGCATATTGCCCAGCCCGTCCCATGGCAGCAGCAGCATAACCGTAATCAGCGCGCACACGCCAATGAACGCAAACAGCGGCGCATATTCCTTAAACCAGCCGGGCTTCTTGCGGCACTCAAGAAAATACCACAGCGTAAGCAACGCCACCGACAGCATCACAAAACATTCGCACAAGCACAAAAGCCCCAGCATCCCCGCATAGCGCTTACGCTGCACATGGCGCTCAGGATAGGTAATGGCCAGCGCGAACATGATCATGATCATCATCATGTACCCGCGCGCAACCACCGCATACTGGTGCGACATAAACATGGAAAGCACGAAAAAGAACCGCATCCATATCGAAAACGGCGAGCGGAATATCAGCATCCATGCCACGCACATGGCAAACAGCGTATTGATCACCTGCATCGTAAATACAGGAAACCCAAGCCGCGCAAACGGAAACAGCACCGAAAACCATAACGGCGGATGCCCGGTGTAAGAGAAGTAATGCAGGAAATCATGCAGGTTCGTTTCCCGCGCCATCACCCATGGGTCGCCCTCGTCGCCCCAGATATCATGGTGGAAAACGCTAAAAGTCACCACCGCGCAATAAAACACGAACACGGCCATGTTCAAATGTTTCCAGTCGCGCGCTTTGCCGGTAAACGGTCCTTTGGCAAAAATATTCAGCGAGGAAATTTTCAGGCGGTGCAGAGTAAGGGTCATGGCAATATGCCCGCAGCGTTAGCAGCCATCCGTACATTACCCCGATCCATTCGCACCCATCTTCTTAGTATAGCGTTACATAAATGGGAACATACGTCACTTCGCCCAACGATTCCACAGGCTTCTGGCAAGCCAATAAAAAAGCCGCCCGGAAACAATAAGGGGCGGCTTTCTTAATACAGAAAAAAGATGTGTGGGCGCTTAAGCGGCTTTTTTCTGCTGGCTCATGGTGCGGCAGCTTGCAGCGCAAGCGCGGCAAGTTTCGGCGCAAGCGCGCATGATGTCGCCGCCAATCGCATCGCACGACACCGCGCACGCATCGCACACATCCGCGCAAGCGTTGCACTCCACCATATGCATGGCCGAGCGGCGCGTCATAAAGTCCGCCGCCGTCTGGCATGCCTGTATGCAATCGGTCATGATTTTGACGTGTTCCGGCACCACATGCCTGCCGCCTTGCTGCAGGCAATGGTTGAACAGCGTTTCAATACATTCGGTGCGGCATTCCCAGCATTGGGCGATCGCCGATTGCAGGCTCCAAGTGGCTTGCGTCATAAAAACCATTCTTTGCAATTGGTTACTTGATATAATGGCCAAAATTCTAATGAGCCGTATATAATTTTTCCATACGGAATCCCTGCAATAATTGAGTTGAGCAAAAGCCCCTGAGCGGTTAACATGCCGCAATCAAGATAAAACAGAGACTTATATGAGCACCACCACAGCACGCGCCGAAGCGCCCGCGCAACCCATTACCTTCGCTGAACTTTGCAGCAAAGCCTTCTGGCAGCAGCGCTTCCCCGAACTGGCCATGGAAACAAAACCGAAGCAATCCTTCACCAAGCCGAAACAATCGCTGGAGCGCATCGGCGCGCGCATGGCCAAAGACGGCTATTTCGGCGACGCCGACGCAATCCTCGCGCGTCACGCGCCCCTGATCGCCGACGCCGTAAAGCGCTGCGTCAGCATGGGCCTTCCCCCCGTGTTCGTTTTCCTGTTCGACGAACCGTGGGAATGCTACCACCGCTTAAAGCCCGTCATCGCCAGCATCCTCGGCGACGAATATAAACTCCTGCCCGACTTCTGGGTATGGCATGTAGACCCCGCCAAAGCGCAAAGCGGCTGGACCCCCCACCGCGACAAAGGCTATTGGTCGCTCGCCCCCGACGGCACGCCGCTGTCCCTAACACTGTGGATTCCGCTCACCGACGCCAACACCATGAACAGCTGCATCTACATGGTGCCCGCGCACATGGACCCGACATACGGCACACCGCGCGACAAAGAACACATTGCCCCGTACCACGGCGTGCGCGCCCTGCCCGCAAAACCCGGCGAATATCTCTGCTGGAACCAGGCCGTATTCCACTGGGGTTCCCCCGCCAGCGAATTCGCAAGCGAACCCCGCATCAGCATGGCGCTGGAATTCCAGCGCGGCGGCATCGGCGAATTCAACTCGCCACTCTTACCATCGGAGCCATACCCCGATTTCACTTTCCGCCTCCAGCTCATCGCAAAACAAATCCTGCAATACCAGCACATGTACGGCTTCTCGCAGGAACTTTGCAACCTCGCCACATACATTTTGAATACGACAGGTCAACAAGCACAATGAAATTCCTAGACGAAGCTAAAATCTACATCCGCAGCGGCGACGGCGGCAAAGGCTGCATGAGCTTCCGCCGCGAAAAATTCATTCCCCTCGGTGGCCCCGACGGCGGCAACGGCGGCCGTGGCGGCAGCGTAATCATCGAGTGTGTCAGCGGCCTGAACACCCTGATTGATTTCCGCTACCAGCAACATTTCAAAGCCAAAAAAGGCGAGCATGGCATGGGCAGCAACTGCACCGGCGAAAGCGCCGACGACATGGTCATCCAGCTCCCCATCGGCACGCAAGTATTCGCCGACGACCGCAAAACCCTGATTGCCGATCTCACCCGCCCCGGCCAACGCATCATCATCGCCGAAGGCGGCAAGGGCGGCCTCGGCAATGCCTGCTTCAAAACCTCCACCCACCAGTCCCCCCGCATCACCACCCCCGGCGGCGAAGGCGAAGAAAAATGGTTGTGGCTGCGCTTAAAGCTCATGTCCGACGCTGGCCTTCTGGGCATGCCCAACGCTGGCAAATCCACCTTCCTTGCCGCAGTCAGCCGCGCCAAACCCAAAATCGCCGACTACCCTTTCACCACCCTCGCCCCGCAATTGGGCGTGGTGTATGTGGACAATCAGGAATTCGTACTGGCAGACATCCCCGGCCTCATAGAAGGCGCCTCCGAAGGCGTGGGCCTCGGCCTCAAATTCCTGGGCCACGTCGAACGCGCAGGTCTGTTATTGCACCTCATTGATGGCACGCAGGAAGACGTGGTGAGCGCCTACAAAACCATCCGCAAAGAACTCAAGATATACAGCGCCGAGCTTTACAAAAAGCCCGAACTGGTCGTGCTGAATAAATGCGACGCGCTCGACGAAGACGAGATCAAGGAGAAATCCGCCGCCCTCAAGAAAGCCTGCAAAACCAAAGTCTGGAACATGTCCGGCGTCACCGGCGACGGCGTAAAAGAAGTGCTGCGCGAAATGATGAAAACCATTTCCGACGAACGCGGCAAGCGCCTCGAAGCCCAATTCCCCACCGAATCGCGGTTTACACAAGCGCCATGACCGACAATCATCAACACATCTTGCAGCAGCTGGCCAATGGCGTGAACCCGATCACCGGCCAGCCTTTGCCTGATACCTCGCCCTATAATCACCCCGATGTGATACGCGCCCTCTTCTCCGCGCTCCAGCATAAACCTGCGCAGGCCAAGAAAGCAGCGCCCACACGCAACGGCATGCCATGGTCAGACGAAGAGCGTGAAGCCATTATGGATAGCTACCGTTCCGGCTCAACTCTGAAAGAAATCGCTGCAGAACATCTGCGCACGACTGGCGCCATTCATTCCGAATTGGTAAAATGCGGCGTATTCCGCGAAAGCGAAGAACTGACTCCACCTTGAATAATCCCAACATGTTCCAAACCGCTAAACGCATTGTGATCAAAGTCGGCTCCGCCCTCGTCACCAACGAGGCGACAGGCGCTGTGCATAGCGTATGGCTCAATGCCTTCGCCGAAGATGTGCAATCCCTCATCGCATCAGGCAAGCAAATCATCATCGTCACGTCCGGTGCAATCGCGCTGGGCCGCACCCAGCTCGGCCTGAAATCCAAAGCACTGCTGCTTGAAGAAAAACAAGCCGCCGCTGCCTGCGGCCAGATCGAACTCTTCGCCGCATGGCGCGATGCGCTCAAACCCCTCAAAACCGGCCAGCTTCTCCTCACCGCCGAAGACAGCATCGAGCGCCGCCGCTACCTCAACGCCCGCAACACCCTGCATACCCTCCTCGACCTCGGCGCCATCCCCGTCATCAACGAAAACGACACGGTCGCCACCGCCGAAATCCGCTTCGGCGACAACGACCGCCTCAGCGCCCGCATCGCGCAAATGGCAGGCGCCGACCTGCTCATCCTCCTCTCCGACATTGACGGCCTCTACACCGCCAACCCTGCAAGCGATAAGGCCGCAACCTTCATCCCCGAAGTCACCGAAATCACCCCCGCCATCGAAGCCATGGCAGGTGGCGCCAGCTCACATGTAGGCACCGGCGGCATGGTCACCAAACTGGGCGCTGCCAAAATCGCGCTCTCTGCTGGCTGCCACATGGTCATCGCCCGCGGCACCGAACTTCACCCGCTCAAAGCATTGCAAGAAGGCGTGCGCCACACCGTTTTCACCGCCGCCACCAGCCCCCATTCCGCCCGCAAACACTGGATCGCTGGCTCCATCCACCCCGCAGGCAGCATCAGCATTGATGCAGGCGCGGCAACCGCCCTAAACAGCGGCAAAAGCCTGCTCCCCGCAGGGGTTACCGCCATCGAAGGCAGCTTCGAGCGCGGCGATGCCGTGTTGATTAAAAGCGCTTCGGGGAGTATAATTGGCAAAGGCCTCATCGCCTATTCATCCGCCGACGCCAGCAAAATTTTAGGCAAAAAAAGTCAGGACATCGAACTCATCCTCGGCTTCAAACGACGCGACGTGCTGATCCATCGCGATGACATGGTACTGGAATAGAAAGACGCATATGCAGCAGAACAACATCGTGCCCCTCAAAGGCGAAATCCACGACCAGATGCAAGAGCTGGGCCGCAAAGCCCGCGCCGCCTACGCCCTCATGGCCGAAGCGCCTAACGCGCAAAAAGACATGGCCCTCGCCCAAGCCGCGCTGAGTTTGCGCGAACGCAAAGAACACATCCTCGCCGCCAACGCCCGCGACATCGCCTATGGCAAAGAAAAGGGCTTAGACGCCGCCATGCTCGACCGCCTGACGCTTGATGAAAAACGCATCGAAGCCATCGCCGCAGGATTAGAGACCATCGTCACCATCCCCGACCCCGTCAACAAAATCCGCGACGAATGGACCCGCCCCAACGGCCTCACCCTCCAGCGCGTAAGCATCCCTCTCGGCGTTATCGGCATCATCTACGAGTCCCGCCCCAACGTCACGGCTGACGCCGCCGCGCTCAGCTTAAAAGCAGGCAACGCCGCCATCCTGCGCTGCGGCTCCGAATGCCTCTATTCCTCCATGGCCATCGTAGAATCCCTACACACCGGCCTCTCCGCTGCGGGCTTACCTCTCGACGCCGTCCAACTCGTCCCCACCCGCGACCGTGCAGCCGTCGGCGAAATGCTCACCATGACGGGCCTCATAGACATCATCGTGCCCCGTGGCGGCAAGTCCCTCACCAAGCGCGTCATTGACGAAAGCCGCATCCCCACCATCCAGCACTTAGATGGCAACTGCCACACCTACATCCACGAAAAAGCCGATCTGGAAATGGCAAAATCCGTCCTCCTCAACGCAAAAATGCGCCGCGTAGGCATTTGCGGCGCCACCGAATCCCTGCTCATTGACGCCTCCGTCGCCATGGCGTTCCTGCCCCAAATCGCCGACGCGCTTGCTGCTGCAAATTGCGAAATGCGCGGCGACGAACAAGCCTGCCGCCTCGACGCCCGCATCAAACCCGCCGACGCATCCGACTGGGACACCGAATACCTCGCCCCCATCATCTCCATCAAGCTGGTGGCAAACCCCCATGAGGCCATTGACCACATCAACCGCCACGGCTCCCACCACACCGACGCCATCATCACCGCCGACATCGCCACCGCCCGCATCTTCCTGCGCCGCGTAGATTCGGCCATCGTGATGCACAACGCCTCCACCCAGTTCGCCGATGGCGGCGAGTTCGGCTTCGGCGCGGAAATCGGCATCTCCACAGGCCGCCTTCACGCCCGTGGCCCCGTCGGCGCCGAGCAGCTCACCACGTATAAATACGTGATTCACGGCGAAGGCCAAACCCGCCCCTAACCACCTTTATCCTGCCTTAACGCCCTATTGTGCGGCCTATATGGAATTTTTAACCAATTCCCCCTATACTGGCCAAAAGCATAAACAATGGAATTTTATATGCAAACCAGCGTAAATCCCGCCACCGGCGACATCATCAAATCCTACGAAGAACACACCCCCGCACAGGTGCAAAAAGCCATTGACGATGCGCACGCCTGCTTCCTCGACTGGCGCAAAAAACCCATCGCCGAACGCAAAGCGCTGATCCTGAAAGCAGTGGATGTTCTCCTTGCCCGCAAAGAAGAATTCGGCAAGATCATCACCCTCGAAATGGGCAAGCCCCTGAAGGAAGCCATCACCGAAGTTGAAAAATGCGCCAGCGCCGGAAAATATTTCGCCGAAAACAGCGAAGCATTTTTGGCCGACCAGCAAATCAAAACCGAATACCATAAATCCTACGTCACCTTCCAGCCGCTGGGCGTCATCTTCGCTGTCATGCCGTGGAACTTCCCCTTCTGGCAAGTATTGCGCTACGCCTTCCCCGCCCTCATGGCCGGCAACACCTGCCTGCTCAAACACGCCAGCAACACCCCCGGCTGCGCCCTCGCCATCGCCTCCGTATTTGAAAGTGCTGGCCTGCCCAAGCACGCCTTCCAATCCCTCCTCATCCCCGGCAAACGCGCCGAAGAAGTCATCAGCAACCCAAAGGTCGCTGCCGTCACCCTCACCGGCTCAACGCCTGCTGGCAGCGCCGTCGCCTCCCTCGCCGGAAAATATTTAAAGAAGACCGTCCTCGAACTCGGCGGCTCCGACGCATATCTTATTTTGCATGATGCCGACATCGAACACGCCATCAAAACCATCGCCCCCGGCAGGTTGCTCAATTGCGGCCAGTCCTGCGTCTCGCCCAAGCGCCTCGTCGTGCATGAAAGCCTGAAGGCCCGCTTCGAACAAGGCCTGCTCGATATTTTCAACAGCTTCAAAATGGGCGACGGCTTAGATGCCGCAACCACCATCGGCCCCATGTCCCGCGCCGACCTGCGCGACGAACTCCATGAACAGGTGCAAAAATCCATCGCCCAAGGCGCAAAACTCCTCACCGGCGGCAAAAACCCCGGCGGCAAATCCGCCTTCTACGCCCCCACCCTGCTCACCAACGTCACCAAAGGCATGACCGCCTACGAAGAAGAAATGTTCGGCCCCGTAGGCGTCATCATCACCGCTAAAGACGATGCCGACGCCATCCGCATCGGCGCCGATTCCGTCTTCGGCCTCGGCGGCGCAATCTTCACCCAAGACAAAGAACGCGGCGAACAACTCGCCCGCAACCATGTCGAGTCCGGCGCCTGTTTTGTGAACATGATGCTACGCTCCGACCCCCGCCTCCCCTTCGGCGGCATCAAGCAAAGCGGCTATGGCCGCGAGCTCTCCTCCTTCGGCCAACACGAGTTCACCAACATCAAAACCATCGTAGTCGCCTGATAAACAAACAGGAAACTTCCTGTTGTACAATCCTGCAAACCCGCATATTTTGTTTCGCAAGTGGCCGAGTGCCAGCCCCAGCGGCGCTTGAGCGATTTAGAATAAACCACGCTTGCACAAATCGTGGAATCCTGCGGAAGCTTGGCCGAGTGGTTTAAGGCAGCAGTCTTGAAAACTGCCGAGGGGGCAACTCCTCCGTGAGTTCGAATCTCACAGCTTCCGCCATGTTTCAATATGAAACAGCAACCTATTGGTTCTAGGTAAACCATTATACTACTGACGCTTAGCCGAAAAGCTCCGTAACAGAGAGATTATTAAAATCACCAATGGGTTGAGGATTTCTTGCCGGTACGGCAAGAAAGTTGTAGACGTTATGACTGCCGCTTCGGCAAGTTTCTGATTAAGCGACAGAGATTTTGTGAACATGCACAGAGATAGAGAAATATTACTTTTTAGGCAGATATAGTATGCGTTTTAAAATGCAAAATTCCGCCCTTATGTCGCAAGCCGGACAAGCCTTCCCCGCAAATCCCGCTATCCTCCCCTCATGGCCGAAACGCATGTGATATCCGCACTGGTGACGAAGTACCGCGAGCTTGCGGGGAGGCTGGCGGCTGTGGAGAAGGAGGCGGCCACGATTCAGGAGCAGCTCGACCATATGACGGCCACACTCCGGCTGTTCAAGGAAGATTTCGACGTGACGGCGATACGCCCCAAGCAGCAATACAGGCGCAACCCGGCACTGAAGAAAGGTGATGTG
>JAYULW010000010.1:0-48371 GCA_043763155.1 Alphaproteobacteria bacterium
GTCCATGATATAGAATTTATTGATCCATGCCGGGATGATAAGCAGGGGGGTCTTGAACACTTTTTCGGTGGTAGGCGTGTACTGGATCAGCTGGATCAAATCATTCTGGTGCACCACCTTGCCCGGCGTCACCGCAATATTCTTGCCCACCTCAAACGCCGACGTATCGGTCATGTTAATGCGCAAATGCCCCTTGCCGCGCTCAAGGTCTTCCAGCAGGTTTTCCAGGCCATGCACCAGGTTTTCACCGTTGCTTTCAATGGTGGCCTTCAGCACTTCCGGGTTGGTCATCAGGTAATTGCTGGGCGACAGCGCGTCCACAAACTGGCGGGTATAAAAATCGAGTTTACGCGCCGTGTGCGGGTCCATGCCTTCCACGTCGCTCACCGAATGCTGGATCCAGCGCGCCGAAAGCAGGTACGACTGCTTCAAAAAATCGAATACGGTATTTTGCTGCCACGCCTCGTCCTTGAAGCGCTTATCGCGGCTGTCCGGCTCGATCACCGGGGCCTTGTCGTCGCCCAGCAGGCGCTGCGTGGCGCTCTGCCACAGGTGCATATAATCCTGCCACAGCTCGAACTGCTTCTCGATCAGCTTCATCGGGTCGCTCATCAGCCGCGTAAACAGCTCCATGAACGCGCCGCCCATATTGAGCGGGTCCATCGGGGTGTTGGGAATATCTTGTGCTTGCCGCGCGAGGAATTCCTGCATGATGCGCTGGCATTTTTCAGCCGCCGCCGCCATGTTTTTGGCAAACTCGGAAGCGTCATGCGTATTTTTGGTCTGCGCGCTGTCCTTTGGGTCGCGAAAGGTCGTCATAACGGGGAAATATGAAAATTAGGTAATTGCACAACGGCTTCAGCTAGGATATACCTTTACACTAAGCAGGTTAGAAGGTGTAATGCAACTTATATTATTCGCGTCGCGCTTTAGGTTAAGGTTTACTTTGTGGCTGTTTTACTTAAGTATTTCTCAAAGCTGGTTATCGGCTCAAATGTATCGTCTCACGTCAGGGTATTATGAAAAAAATTTCGCGAACCACTAGGCAGAACGCCGTACTCCTAACCAGCGCGTCTTCGCTGGTGCTGCTGGCAGGCTGCGACTTCATGAACATGAAGAACCCGTTCTCCACCGACCGCCCGCCGCAAGTGGTTGAAGGCGAGCGCCGCCAGCCGATCTACAACCAGCAGATGATCAACCGCATGCAGGCCAAAGACACCGGCGGCCAGCTGACCTATGACGCCTCCGCAGGCATCCCACCCGCACCGATAGACCAGGCCGCCATGGCCAACGCGCAGGCCATTCAGGCCGCCCAGATGCAAAACGCCCAGATGAAAGCCGTAGTGCCGCCCGCACCCGTAGTGCCCGCGCCCGTGCATGCCGAAATGCCCATGCAGCCCGCGCCCGTAGCGCCTCCGGCTGAAGCCTTCGCC
Organism: Alphaproteobacteria bacterium; assembly: GCA_043763155.1. GTDB lineage: Bacteria > Pseudomonadota > Alphaproteobacteria > Rickettsiales > SXRF01 > JANYBV01. Next base: position 1,434 of record JAYULW010000010.1, read on the forward strand.
GCTGCGCGCGAAATGCCGCCAGCGCCGCCGCCGCCAGCGCCACCACCGCAAGCCGCCACCCCGCACCCCACGCCCTCTGAAGGGCCTTCCGCCTTTTCGCGCTTCTTTAGCGACAATAGCGCAAGCGCCGATGGCAACCTCCCGCCGTGGAAAATGCGCCAGGGCGTGCAGGACGATTATGTGCCGCCGCCGTCGGAAGCCACCGCGCGTGCCGCGAAAATGCAAGCTGCCGCTCCGGCGCCCGCGCAGGATGAAACCGCCCCCGCATGGGCCAACCAGTGGATCGGCAAGAACGCCCCCAACGCCAACTCGCCCATGGACGCCGAGCGCACCGCTCCGTATCCGGCCCTGTCGTCGGTGCCGCCGCGCCCGGATGAATTTGAAACCGCCAAAACCGCCAGCCCGCAAAATATGCAGGACCTGCAGGCCGCCCGCGCCAATGCTGACGCAAACCGCGCAGCCCTGTCGTCTGAGCCTTCGCAGTCGTTCAAATCCACGCCGGTAGATATGCCTCCGGAAGCGAAAACCGAAGAAACGAAAATCGAAACCACGACCACCAAAACCACGAAAACCGAAAGCTACGTGACGCCCGCGGAAACCAACCCCGCAGAAACCAGCCCTGCCGAAACCAGCAGCTCGACCACGACCACAAGCACCACCTCCTCCTATCCCGGCAGCAGCCCGCGCCGTGGCGTTGACATCATGACGCAGGAACAGTGGCAGGCGCTGAAACATCCTGAAGGTTCCGCACCCGCCGCCCCGGCGAATGCCCCCACCAGCATGGACGCGCCGCAAGCCTTGCCGCAGCCTAAAAACGGCGAGCCGTTGCCCACTCCCACGTCCGACCAGCACGGTGCGCTTGAACAGCCCGACGCTGTCATCGCACGCCTGCCCGTTTCCGGCGTCATAACGCAGGAAGTGGCCAAAGACATCCACGATCAGGATATGCGCGATCAGGATAACAGCGAACAAGCGGTCTCAAGCTCTGAGCCACCGTCTTTTCTCGCGCGGGTATTCGGTTCTCTTAACGCAGAACACGCCGATACGAATACCCCTAGCGCAACTGCATCGGACCAGCCCGCAGCCCTGACGCCTCCTGAGCCCGCGCCTGCGCTCGCAGCCGCCAGACTGCAGGAAGCCCAACAACCCAAACAGGAAGCCAGCGACACCGCGCCCAAGCAGCTCTGGCTGCTGCCGCCGCATCTGGACCACCCCGCCGAAAACCCCATTCCTAAAAACGTGGCCAGCGCCGAAGTTCACAAGGAACAGGCCAAAGCCGCCGAAGAACCCGGCAGCGGCGACTGGCTCCTCGCCCTGATTTCCCAAGGCAAAGACAGCGAACGCAGGGCCGTCGAAGCCACCATCCAGGAAGCCCACGAAGCAAAAGCCGCCGCCGATGCGCGCGCTGCTGAATATCAGGGCTCCACCCCCGAAACGCAGCTGCTCGCCCAAATGAGCCAGCCACCAGTCGTTCCTGAAAAAAAGACCGTCGCCCATGTTGAGCCAGCTAAAGCTGAACCCGCTAAAGAAGTGCGGTTCGCATTCACCCCCGAACCTGCCGCCCCCGAACTTGCCGCCCCTGCGCCAGAAACTGTAGCTGAACCCGTAGCCGCGCCCGCGCCTGTCGCTGAAATGCCGCAGCCCGCAGCACAAATAGCGCAAGCCGCGCCCGCCGAAATGCCCGTCATGCACGCCCAGCCCGCGCAGCTCGAAGCTTCGCAGTCCGTGCCAGAAATAAAGCCAGAAACACTTGCAGAAATACAGCCAGAAACACAGGCCCAAGCACAGCTCGAAGCAAAGGCTGAAACACAGGCCGAAGCCCCGCGCCCTGCATGGATGAACAAACTCTTCACCCAGACTCCCTCCAGCGCGCCAGAAAAAGAACAGCTCGGCACCGAACTCACCACCACCGCGTCGGTGATTCAGGCGGCCCGCGCCCCTAAAGTGGAGCCGAAACCCGAAATAGTGCAGCAGGTCGCTGAAGTCGCGCCTGCACCCGCAGCCCCCGCCGTGAACCGCGCCATCGCCGAGCATAAAGCTATGGTTGATGCGCTGAAATCCACCAAGATGGCCAAAAAATCCAAGGGCAAAACCGCCCACGAAACCACGCTGGCCAAAAAAGACAAAGCCTCGCACAGCAAGCTTGCCAAAAAAGAAACCCATACGCCCGTGATTGCTGAAGAAGCCCCGGCGCAGGCCGCACCCGAAAAGTTAGCCGAGTTTCACGCACCCGTAGCCCCCAAAGCAGCACCCGAGCCTGTAAAGGCCGATGCGAACATGGACGCCCCGCTGCAGTCTCCCGCAGAACTCGCAACCTTGCCTGCGCCCGACGCTAACAATGCCGGGGCAGTCGCCGACATGCCCGTGATTCAGGCCCAGGCTCCGGAGCCGCAAAAAACCGAAGCCGCCGCAGCGCCCGAAGCCACAGAACTGCCCACCGGCACCATCCTGCAAACCGATGCTGAGGTTAATAAGCCCGAATGGTATAACCGCATGTTCGACGCCAATGGTAAAGAACAGGCCAGCGCAAACACCGCCGCCAGCACCCCCGCTGTTAACGATGGCGCCCTCAATCAAAATACCCCGAACCCTGCACGAAACTCTGCCTCTGCAGCCGATGGCACTCCTGCAAGAGATGTTAATAGCGCTCAGGAAGAATCCCATTTGCCGACCCTTTCAAGCGTAGCGGCACCGATCACGCAAGTGCTGGCGGGTCAGGCAGCGGAAGCGGGTCTTGCGGCTGGCGCCGCATCATCTTTGCCCTCACCCAAAATTCTCCAGGAAATGAAAATGCTGCCCACCTCGCGCTACACGGCACGGGCGCGTGGCACGCTCCAGGATACGCATTAGGCCCCCCCAAATAATATGAATGGCTGATTTATGAACGACGACTTTTATCGCATCCAGCGACTCCCCCCCTATGTTTTTGCCGAAGTAAACAAGGTAAAAGCTGCCGCCCGCGCCAGTGGCCACGACATCATTGACTTCGGCATGGGCAACCCCGACTCCGCACCCCCCACCCACGTCACCGAAAAACTGCGCGAAGCCCTCAAAGACCCCAAGGTCCATCGCTACTCCCTTTCGCGCGGCATTCAGGGCCTGCGCAAAGCCCAAGCCGGCTACTACCAGCGCCGCTTCGGCCTTGAGTTCGACCCCGAATCCGAAATCTGCGTCACCATCGGCTCCAAGGAAGGCCTCGCCAACATGGCGCAAGCCATCAGCGGCCCCGGCGACGTCTTCATCGTGCCCGACCCCAGCTACCCGATTCATACATGGGGTTTCGTGATCGCAGGCGCAGAAGTCACCGGCATCCCCAACACCACCGACGAAAGCTTCTTCACCAACCTGAAGCGCACGCTGGACAACGCCCCCCGCAAACCCGTGGCCCTCGTCGTCAACTACCCCTGCAACCCCACCGCCTTCTCGGTGGATTTGGCGTTCTACGAACAGGTCGTGGACATCTGCAAACATTACGGCATCTACGTACTCTCCGATCTGGCGTATTGCGAACTGTATTACGACGGCAAACCACCCCCATCCATCTTGCAAGTCAAAGGCGCGCGCGATGTGGCGGTGGAATTCACCACCATGAGCAAAACCTACTCCATGGCCGGTTGGCGCATCGGCTTTGCAGTGGGCAACAAAAAGCTCATCTCCGCGCTTACCAAAATCAAATCCTATCTGGATTATGGCACCTTCCTGCCTGTGCAGGTTGCCGCCGCCGCAGCCCTCAACGGCCCGCAGGATTACGTCGAACGCCTGCGTGGCATGTACAAAGAGCGCCGCGACATTCTGGCCGAAGGCCTGATTGATGCTGGCTGGGACAATGTGGTCATCCCCGATGCCTCCATGTTCCTGTGGCTTCCCATCCCCAAGGCCTATGCCAAGCTCGGCAGCCTCGAATTCTCCAAACTCCTGCTGCAACAGGCCGACGTGGCCGTAGCGCCCGGCGTGGGTTTCGGTCAGGGCGGCGACACGCATGTGCGCTTAGCGCTGGTGGAAAACAAACACCGCATCCGCCAGGCGGTTCGCTCTATTAAGCATTTCCTTGCGGAAGATCCGCAAAAGCACATCTACGAACTGGTGGAGCATGCCAGTTGAGCGATAAACCTCTCAATGTCGGCATCGCAGGCCTTGGAACGGTAGGGGGCGGCACACTCGCGATTCTGCAAAAGCATGAAGCCATGCTTGCGGCACGCGCAGGCCGCCCCATCCGCATCACCGCCATTTCCGCGCGTGATAAAAAGAAAGCCCGCCCCGGCACCGAAAAGCTCCTCTGGTGCGACAACCCCGTAGACATGGCAAAATCGCCGGACGTTGACGTAGTGGTAGAACTCATCGGCGGTGCCGAAGGCGTTGCCCGTGAACTCGTCGAAACCGCGCTGAAAAACAGCAAGTCGGTCGTCACCGCCAACAAAGCCCTCATCGCCCATCACGGCATCGCGCTTGCAACACTTGCCGAAAAATCCGGCGCAGTCCTCGCGTTTGAAGCCGCTGTCGCAGGCGGCATTCCCATCATCAAGGCACTGCGCGACGGTCTTGCCGCCAATGAATTCCAGCGCATCATGGGCATCCTGAACGGCACCTGCAATTACATCCTCACCCAGATGTGGGAAACCCGCCGCAGCTTCGACGTGGTGCTGAAAGAAGCACAAGACCTCGGCTACGCCGAAGCCGAACCCAGCTTCGACGTGGACGGCATAGACACCGCCCACAAGCTCGCAATCCTCACCAGCCTCGCCTTCGGCTGCGCCCCCGCAATCAACAGCGTGTACATGGAAGGCATCCGCCGCATCACCCTGCTGGATATGGATTTCGCAAGCCAGCTCGGCTACACCATCAAACTGCTCGGCATCGCCTCTAAAACCCCCAAAGGCATCGAACAGCGCGTGCATCCCTGCATGGTGCGCACCGACTCGCCGCTGGGCGCAGTCCCCGGCGTGTTCAACGCAATCCTCGCCGAAGGCGATGCGGTCGGCAACATCATGTTCGAAGGCCGCGGCGCAGGCGCAGGCCCCACCGCGTCTTCGGTCGTCGCCGACATCATGGACATCGCCCGTGGCGTAACCTACAAGCCTTTCACCCTTCCGGTCGCAGCGCTGCAATCGCTTCCCTTCTGCGGCATGGACGATTTGCGTTGTTCTTATTACGTGCGCTTAAGCGTCATAGACCGCCCCGGCGTGCTTGCCGAAGTGACCAGCATTTTCAAAACCGAACAGATTTCCCTGCGCTCGTTCCTGCAGCATTCCCATGCTCCCGACGAGCCGGTGAATTTAGTCATCACCACCCACGAAACCAATGAAACCGCCATGCTTCGTGCCATTGCCGCCATCGGCAAGCTCGAAAGCGTGAAAGAAAAACCCTACATGATAAGGATTGAAAGCGTATGAGCAACCGCACCGTCGTGAAAACGACCGCCACCATGACTCGCAAGCCCGTAAAGAAGGAAGCAAAAATCGTGGAAAAGAAATCCAGCAAAAAGCAGGAAGCTTTCTGGTCCGACCGCAACTTCGCACTTGAAGCTGTGCGCGTAACCGAAGCAGCCGCACTGGCATGTGCCCGCCTCATGGGCCGCGGCGATGAAAAGATGGCCGACCAGGCCGCCGTAAACGCCATGCGCGAAGCGCTCAATGGTCTCTACATTGATGGCACCGTGGTCATCGGCGAAGGCGAGCGCGACAAAGCCCCCATGCTCTATATCGGCGAAAAAGTCGGCCACGCAGGCGGCAACGGCCCGCAAATTGATATCGCCCTCGACCCGCTCGAAGGCACCACCATCTGCGCCAAAGGCGGCGTGAATGCACTCGCCGTTATCGCCATGGCCGAAAAAGGCGGCTTCCTGCACGCCCCCGACGTATACATGGATAAAATCGCCGTGGGCGCTGGCCTGCCCGTAGGCGTTGTTGATCTCGACACCACGCCGCTGCGCAATCTCAAAGCCCTCGCCAAAGCCAAAAAATGCGACATCTCCGATCTGGTTGTTGTGATTCTGGAACGCGAACGCCATGAAGACCTCATCGCCAAAGTGCGCGAAGCGGGCGCACGCATCCAGCTCATCGCCGACGGCGACGTAGCGGGCGTTATCGCCACCTCGCGCATTGATACCGGCGTGGATATTTACATGGGCACGGGCGGCGCGCCCGAAGGCGTGCTGGCAGCAGCAGCCCTTCGCTCCATCGGCGGCCAGATGCAGGGCCGCTTGCTGTTCACCGACGAAGAACAAAAAGCACGCGCCAAGCGCATGGGCATCACCAATTTCAGCCGTAAATATAATCTCGAAGACTTAGCCAAAGGCGACGTGATGTTTGCAGCAACCGGCGTCACCGACGGCTCCATGCTGCGCGGCGTGCGCCGTTTCCCCGGCGGTGCCATCACCCACTCCATCGTCATGCGCTCCAAAACCGGCACCGTGCGCATCGTGCAGGCCGACCACAACTTCACGCGCAAAACCTGGGGCGACCCGGCGTAAATAAAATAAGCGGAGCGCCAGCGACTAGCGCCATTGAGGCGCGCAGCCTGCGTGGCGCTTGAACGCAACTAAAAGGGGAGGGGACTATGCGCATCTGGCTGGTACGGCACGGCGAATCGCTGGGCAACGTGCATGAAACCGCGTGGCAGAAAATTCCCGATCATTGCATCCCGCTCACCGAATTCGGCATTGACCAGGCCAAAGGCGCGGGCGAACAAATTCGCAAATACTACGAGCAGAACGCCGAGCTGAAGGATAAGAAAGTCCGCCTCTGGTACAGCCCGTATTTGCGTACCCAGCAAACCAAAGATGGTGTGGCGTGGGCCTTGGGCCCCAACCGCATCGAAAATAAAAACCGCAGCACCGGAACCCCCGGCTGGGAAGACGACCGCCTGCGCGAACAGGATTTCGGCATGTTCAGCAGGCTCACCACCAAGGAAGAGCAATTCAAAAAATACCCCGACGAAGCCGCGCATTTTTACAACGCCATGGACAATAAAGGCCGCTACTGGGCCAAGGCCCCGCTGGGCAATTCCCGCGCCGATGTCACCGCGCAGGTAGGTGACTTCATCAACTCCATGATGCGCGACAATGCCCACGGCCACGAGGACATGGTGGTGGTTACCCACGGCGTCACCATGCGCGCCTTTGAAAAACGCTTCATGCACTACGACATCGAATGGTTTGAAAAAGAACCCAACCCCAAAAATTGCGACGTGGTGCTGATCGAGGGCGACGCTGCCAAAGGCTACACGGTTACTAAAATGTTCCCAGGCCTGCAGCGCGCCGGCAGCATACCGCCCGACTACAAAGCCGACCCCGTGGGCGGTTGGGACATACTCAAATCCACCTTCGGCTTTGAAAAGCCCCCGCTAGGCCGCTAATGCGCATCTGGCTGGTGCGCCACGGCGAAGCGCTGGGAAAGCTATTCCCCACCGCCAAGCGCGACCTGCCCGACCACGCCATGCCGCTTACGGAATTCGGCGCTGACCAGGCCCATGCCGCAGGCGAAAAAATCCGCGCCACATCACCGGGCACATTCACCATCGCCTACAGCCCCAGCCTGCGCACCGAACAATCCGCCCTGCGCCTCGCCAAAGGCTTAGGCGAAGACCGCGTTGAAAGCATCACCCCCGCGCCTGACATTCGCGAACATGACAAAGCGGGCGAACCGCTGCCCGCCGTGCGTGCGCGCATGACGGCGTTCGTCGCCAGCCAAACCGCTACCGACCTCGTGCTGGTAAGCCACGGCGTGCCGCTGCAGGAACTCGAACACGCCCTCACCGGGCATGCCGAACCCAAACGCGGCAACGCCGAGGTGGTACTGCTCGAAGGCGACCTGCAACATGGCTTCACCGCCAAAACCATTGCCCCTGCGCAAGAGCGCTCCACGAACCTCCCCGCCGACTATAAAACCGATCCCGTCGGCGGTTGGGACGCGCTTAAAACCCGGTTTAATTACGAAAAACCCCCTCTGGGGCGCGGATAGGCTGCAAAAATTCGTTTTTTTCTGGCGAATAGGCCCTTTTTCCCCTAATAACAATGCTCTTAAAGCATAAAAAGCAGCACGAACTGCCCCAAAAAACTCAGGAGGATATGATGAGCCCCAGCCCTAAAGCGAAAAAAACCAAAAAGCCTTTCTATCGCGGCCTGTTTTTTCAGGTCATCGCCGCTATCGTAATCGGCATCATCTTCGGCTATGCCTCGCCCGATAACGCAGTGGCCATGAAACCGCTGGGCGATGGCTTCATCAAGCTCATCAAAATGCTCATCGCCCCCATCATCTTCTGCACCATGGTAAGCGGCATCGCGGGCATGGGCGACATGAAACAAGTGGGCCGCGTCGGCGCAAAAGCCATGCTGATGTTTGAAATCATCACCACCCTCGCGCTTGTCATCGGCATCATTCTGGTGGAAATCCTGCACCCCGGCGCAGGCATGCATATTGACGTGGCATCGTTCGACACCAGCGCCATCAAGGGCAAGGTCGAATCCGTAGCCCCCCACAGCACCGTGGACTTCCTCATGGGCATGATCCCCCACACGCTCGTTTCCGCCTTCTCTGAGGGCGAAATCCTGCAGGTGCTGGTGGTTGCCATCCTCTTCGCCGCCGCCCTCTCCAAAATGGGCCCCAAGGGCCGCCCCGTGGTTGAACTGATTGACGCCTTCTCGCACGTCCTTTTCAAAATGGTGGACATCATCACCCTCGCCGCGCCCATCGGCGCTTTCGGCGCCATGGCCTACACGGTGGGCAAATTCGGCGTCGGCTCGTTGAGCGAACTCGGCCAGCTCATTTTCATCTTCTACCTCACCGGCATGCTGTTCATTTTCTTGGTCATCGGCCCCATCATGACCTATTACTGCAAGCTCTCCACCATGCAGTTCCTGAAATACATCCGCGAAGAATTGCTCATCGTGCTGGGCACCTCCTCGTCGGAATCGGTGCTGCCCACCATCATGGAAAAACTGGTGGCGCTGGGCTGCTCCAAACCCGTCGTGGGGCTTGTCATCCCCGCGAGCTACTCCTTCAACCTCGTCGGCTCCTCCATCTACTTCACCATGGGCGCGCTGTTCATCGTGAACGCCACGGGCACCTCCATCACCTTCGGGCAGGAAATGACCCTGCTGGGCGTGCTGCTCATCACCTCCAAGGGGGCCGCGGGCGTAACGGGTTCTGCGTTCCTTGTGCTGGCCGCAACCCTTGCCTCCATGAACCTCATGCCGCAGGCGAATTTAGAAGTGGGCCTCGCGCTCATTTTCGCCATTGACCGCTTCATGTCCACGGGCCGCGCCATCGTAAACCTGATCGGCAATGCCATGACCACCGTCATCATTGCCGTGTGGGAAGGCGAGCTGGACTATGCCAAGGCCAAAGCAGTCCTCGCAGGCAAGCAGCAGCCCGACCTTGAAATCATGGAAAAAGTGGCCTAAAGCCCCCGGCGTTTCAGCGCCGCCTCGCGGTGCGCGATATAGACGGTGCTGGCAACGATAATCAGCGACCCCGCAAGCGTCGGCGCATCCAGCGTTTCGCCAAATAGCGCATAGGCCATGAAGGCCGTAAACACCAGCCGCGAAAAATCAAACGGCATCAGCATCACCATGTCGGCGCGCATATACGCCCGCGCCATCAGCAAATGCGCCGTGGTGGAAAAAAGCGAAATCAGAAAAATCAGCCACAACTGGTACGCGCTCACCGAATGCATATGCCCGAATGCCGGAATCATCGCCCACGGCGTCATGAACAGCGCCATGTAAAACACAATCGTCTCCGGCGCTTCCGTGCGCGTCAATGTTTTCACCAGCACGCCCGCCACCGCCATCATGCACGAAGACCCCAGCACAAATAAAGCATCGGCGCTGATATCGCCCACTCCGGGGCGCAGGATAATCAGCATCCCGATAAACCCGATCACGATAGCGCTCCAGCGCCTGACGCCCGCCCGCTCACCCAGAAACATAATGGCGATAATCGTCGAGAAAATCGGCGTGGTGAAAGAAAGCGCCGTGGCAAGGGTCAGCGGCAACAGCGAAATAGCATGGAACCACAGCTCCATCGCCACGATCCCCACGCTCGCCCGCCAGAAATGCCCTGAAATACGCGAGGTGGGAAAGCGTGGGCGTCTTTTTTGCAGCCACCCCGACCACGCAACCACCAGCACCAAACTGCATATATTGCGAAGCAGCACGATAAAGGTGGAGTCCAGCTCCCGTGCCGCAAAGCGAATCACCACATTCATGGCCGAAAAAAACAGCATGGCCATGAGCATCAGCCCAATCGCGGCCATGGTGGGGGAAAAACGGGAAAATTGCGTCCTTATCTGCATCATAGCCCATATTATATGCTGGAACTGTTTCCTGATAGAGCTAAAATAACCCTCTATGAGCAGTGCCCCCAGCAAACGCCACCACGCCGAAATAACGCAAGCCAAAGACCAGCTGCTGGCCATGTGCGCCCCGCTCGCGCATAAAAACCCCGACACGTGCAAAGAACAGCTCCTGCCCGGCTTGCGCCTGTGGCTTGCCCAGCAGCGCGAACAGCTCCACCAGCAATTCATCGCCACCGGCAAACCCCGCCAGATGCTGAACCAGCATGCCGACATGCTCGATGTGCTACTCTCGGTATTACTCGAAATATCCTGCGCCGGCGCGCAACCCTCCTTAGCCCTCGTAGCCGTAGGCGGGTATGGCAGGCGCGAACATTTCCCCTATTCCGATATTGACCTGTTGTTTTTGGTGCGCGACCACACCGACCTGGCCGCCACCCGCACCGCCGAGTTCATCCTTTATGTCCTGTGGGATTTGGGCCTCAAAGTGGGCCAGTCCCACCGCACGGTCGAAGAAGCCATCCAGCTTTCCAAAACCGATTTCTCCATCCGCACCACGTTGCTTGATGCACGTTTTTTAGATGGCGACAAAGCCCTCTACGACCAGCTCGCCGAACGCTTCAAGCAGGAAATTCAGGGCGAAAACCCCATGGAGTTCGTAGATGCCAAGCTGAGCGAGCGCGATGCCCGCCACCAGCGCTTCGGCGATTCGCGCTACATGCTGGAACCCAACGTGAAAGAAGGCAAGGGGGGGCTACGCGACCTGCACACCCTGTGGTGGATGTCCAAATACATCTACCCCATCACCGCCATCCGCGACCTCGTGGGCATGAACCTGCTCACCGAAGACGAATACATCCGCTTCGACCAGGCCCGCCAGTTCCTCTGGCGCGTGCGCATTTACCTGCATTACCTCGCAGGGCGCGGCGAAGACCGCCTCACATTTGACCGCCAGCATGCGCTCGCCGTCAGCATGGGCTTCGCCCACCCCCACGCCACCCGCAGCATCGAGCGCTTCATGCGCCGCTATTTCGTGGCCGTGCGCACCGTAGGCAGCATGACCCGTGTCTTCTGCGCCCTGCTCGAAGAAGAGAAAAATAGAAAGCCCAGAAAATCCCTCGCATGGCTCTGGCACATGCCATGGAAGCTCGGCAGCTTCCGCCTCGACGGCGAGCGCTTAAACGTGCGCAGCGAAACCGCGTTCGAGCAGCACCCCGTGCAGATGATCGAAATGTTTAAGGTCGCGCAAGACCACGGCCTCGACATCCATCCCCGTGCGTTGCAGCTCATCCACCGCAACCTGAACCATATAGACTCCGCCCTCCAGCACGACGAAAAAGCCAACGCCCTGTTCATGGAAATCCTGCTGGGCGCGCACGCCGAAACCACGCTGCGCCGCATGAGCGAAGCAGGCGTGCTGGGAAAATTCATTCCCGACTTTGGCCGCATCGTGGGCCAAACCCAGTTCAACATGTACCATGTCTACACCGTGGACGAGCACACGCTGGTGGCGCTGGGCATCTTGCATAATATCGAAATCGGCGAAGTGAACGCCGAGCTGCCGCTGGCCACCGACATCATCCACCGCATCAAGATGCGCAGGGTTTTGCACCTCGCGCTTTTCTGCCACGACATTGCCAAGGGCAGGGGGGGCGACCATTCGGAACTCGGCGAAAAGATCGCCGAAAAACTAGCCACCCGCTTCGGCTTTAACCAGGATGAAATTGAAACCACCGCATGGCTGGTGCGCTACCATTTGCTATTTTCCAACACCGCCTTCAAGCGCGACATTGACGACCCCAAAACCATCAAGGATTTCGTGACCCTCGTCATGACGCCCGAACGCCTGAAGCTGTTATTGATTCTCACCGCCGCCGACATCCGTGCCGTGGGCCCCGCCGTGTGGAACGCATGGAAGGGCGCGCTCCTGCGCGACCTGTATAAGCGTGCCGAACAAGCCATGGGCACAGGGCAGGTCGTACTGAAGCAACACCAGACCGGCCAGTTCCGCGACGATCTTCGCAAGCGCCTCACCGGCTGGTCCGACGCCGACATCGAGCAGTATCTTGAGCAGGGCAGCCCCAGCTTCCTTGCCAACTTCGACCTTTCGCGCCACGCCGTCATCGCCCGCATGCTGAAGGAAGCGCAAAACATTTCCATGCCCCTGCTCATGGACACGCACCACACCTACGAACATTCCATTACCGAAATCATCGTCTGCACCTACGATCATCCCGGCCTGTTTTCTAAAATCGCAGGCGCCATGGCGCTTAGCGGCGCAAACATCATCAGCGCCAAAATCTTCACCCTGAAAAACGGCCTCGTGGTGGACGTTTTTCAGGTGCAGGACGTGATGGGGCAGGTATTCGACCGCCCCGACCGCCTCGCCAAAATGTCGGTCTACATGGAGCAAACGCTTTCAGATGAGCTGGACTTAGGTCAGGCTTTCCGCGAACGCAAAATCAGCAACCCCAGCCGCACAGCGGTTGCCCTTCTGGGACAGGTCTTCATCGAAAATGACGCCAGCAACATCTACAGCGTGATCGAGCTAACCGGGCAGGACCGCCCCGGTTTCCTCTACCAGATCACCCGCGCCATCGCCGACCTCGGCCTCACCATCGCCGGCGCGCACATCTCCACCTATGGCACACAAGTCGCCGACGTGTTCTACGTGAAGGATAATTACGGCATGAAACTCATTCACGAGTCCCGCCTGAAGCACGTGCAGTCCGTGCTGCTGGGCCATATCGGCCAACCGGAATTTTAGTCTTTCCGGTTCATGTATTTATGGATCAGTTTCGCAAGGTCCAGAATCAGTTCCGCGCCAATTGGCCCGCCGTCATCCAGCACGTTCTTCGCAAAAATCACCGAGATGGTCTGGATGTGTTTTTCTAAAATAATCAGGTGGTATTTGTTCTCTTTATCGTAATAGCTGCGGCAGAAATTATACAGCTGGTTGGCAACTTCCGTAGCGCGTATATAGCCAAACACGCCCGCGCGTGACTTCACCGAATCCGCCGAGTCCTGAATCGCCTTTACCAGCTTCAGCGCATTGTCGGGGCTGGTAATCAGCAGGCGGTAACTCGTATTCATGGACTCCACATCCTGCATGATCGAGACAAGGAACTCGTCGCGCACCTTCTTGATTTCCTCTTCCGATTTCGCAATCGTGAGCGGGTTTACAATAAGTTCGGCAGGAATTTCAAAACCGATTTTTTGCTTAAGCGTATAATCCGGCAGCACCATGCGCGGCACGTCGTCAATCAGGATTTTGCCCAGCTCTTCTTTCGGTATCACCAGCGGGGGCCTGCGCTGCGCAAACGCATGATTGGTATCCGGGTCCGGCGGCAGCGACAAAGAAGAACTGCGCCTGCGGTCCGGCCCCACGAATGTTTTGCAGATAATCATGCAGCGCGGGTCTTCCACCACCGCATGCACGCGCTCCATCAGCGTCTTCGCCGCAAACGGCTTGATCAGGAATTCCGACACGCCCGCGTCACGCGCTTCGCTGATATATTTGCGGTCGTTTTTATTGGTAAGCATGATGATGGGCATCATGCGGTTGGGCGAGTCCAGCGAGCGGCGCAAATAGCTCGTAAGCTCAATGCCCGTCAACTTCGGCATCTCCCACTCGGTGATGACAAGGTCAATTTTTTCTTCTTCGATAAGCTCAAGCAGCTCCTGCCCGTCGCGCACTAAAAAGATACGCTTGCTGCCCAGCGTTTCTAAAACCTTGCGCACCAGCTGCGCCATGCGTATGTCGGGGTCGGCGATCGCGATATTGATATCGGCGAAAAGCGTCGAGTTACCGAAAAGCGACGGCTTGGAAAGTTCTGTAATCGGCTTCATGCGGACGACGGAATTCATGTTGGAGTGATAGCTACCTACTATGGTTTATCATTACCTGCTCTTGGTAAAAAAAACTTTAATCTCCCGAAGTTTACTTAGGCGTTACAGGCCGTAATCCTAGCAAGTGGCAGATAGCGCCCGTTAAATCGGCCCGGTTCAGCGTGTAAAAGTGTAAATGGTCCACACCCTGCGCGAGTAGCTGGCGGCACTGCTCGGTAGCAACCGAAACGGCCACGGAATTGCGTTTCAGCGGCTCGTTATCTAGCCCCTCAAAAAGCGTCGCGAGCCATAATGGGACCGATGCCCCGCACATAGCGCTGAATTTCTTAACCTGTGCAAAATTGCCCACTGGCAGGATTCCCGGAATGATCGGAATGGTAATCCCCGCCGCCCGGACCCGGTCCAGATAGCGGAAATAATGTTCTACATCAAAGAAGTACTGGGTAATGGCCTGATTCGCGCCCGCATCAATTTTCTGCTTCAGGTAGTCAATATCGGCCTCAAAGCTTGCCGAATCCGGGTGCTTCTCCGGGAAGGCCGCCACGCTGATCTCAAAATCCCCAATACGCTTCAGGCCCGCCACCAGCTCGCTGGAATACTGGTAACCGTCAGGATGGGGAACATAATGATCCGCCCCCTGCGGCGCGTCGCCGCGCAGCGCCACGATATGGCGCACGCCCGCATCCCAATAGCTCTGGGCCACTTCGTCCACTTCCGCCCGCGAAGCATTCACGCAGGTCAAATGCGCCGCAGGCCTGAGGTTCGTTTCCTCGATCATGCGCTTGACCGTGTGGTGGGTGCGCTCGCGGGTGCTGCCGCCCGCCCCATACGTCACCGACACAAACCCTGGGTTCAGCGGCTCCAGCTGGGTAATCGCGTCCCACAGCTTCTGCTCCATTTCGTCGGTTTTGGGCGGGAAAAACTCAAACGACACGGCAAGGGGGCGCAGCTTCTCCTGCGGGGTCATGAAAATATCTTCAAGTTGCGTTTTTTGGGTCACATGCATTCTCAAAAGGGCTTCGCGCAAAGCAGGCGGGGCCGGGTTTTAAGCAGAAGGAACACCACATTAGCCGCTTCCGTCAAGTATATTAGCGCACCCCCCGCCAATTGCCCAAAACCCAAAAACGCCGGAAACGCCGCCAAAGTTGCATAAAACCAGCAAGGGCAGGGGCCAAGCCCCCCAAAAAACCGCTTGAACGAAGCCCAAGGTAATAATACACACCAATGATAATCAGGTGAATATCCATGAAAAAACTGCTTTCCCTCGCCTCGCTCCTGTTCCTTGCCATCGGCTTTACCAGCATCGCTTCCGTCCCGGCCCACGCCGCAACCGACAAGCAGGCCGCAGCCTACATCAGCGAAATCGGCGACGATGCCATCACCATCATCAAGGACAAAAGCCTCAGCAAGCCCGAAAAGGCCAAGCAGCTCGAAACCATTTTTAACAACAGCGTAGATTTCCCGTGGGTGTCGCGCTTCGTCATGGGGCGCTTCTGGCGCGAAGCCAGCGACGCGCAGCGCACCCGCTACACCGACCTGTACCAGAAATTCCTGGTGCTGCATTACGCGCAGCTTTTCTCTGAATATACCGGCGGCAGCTTCAAAATCCTTTCCACCCGCAACGACGGCGACAATGAATACACCGTAAGCATGCAGATCCAGTCCGGCGCCGACCAGGGCGAACCCGTACTGATTGATTACAAGGTGCGCGCCACGGGCAAGAATTTCCAGATTTTTGATGTCACCATCGAAGGTGTAAGCATGCTTAGCACCCAGCGCTCCGAGTTCGCCTCCATCCTGAATAACAAAGGGATTGATTACCTGATCGAACAGCTGGAAAAGAAATCCGAAAGCCTCTCCGCCGCGAAGTAGCAGTACTTACTGCACAATCATTTCCTTAAACATGACCATGCTCACAGCAGCAGGCGAAATGATGGGGTTGATGCGCGCCAATATGCCCTGCTTAATCGCCTCCATACCCGGCCCTGCCAGTTCAGTTGGTTTGGTATCCTTAAGATAGCCGTTCAAAGCATCGGTAATTTGCGGCAGCTTAGGCTCGATCTGCGCTGCGGTTGCGCCCATCAGCACAATGGTTGCCCGCAAAGAACCACCCTGTGTAAGTTTAACCGAGAAGGTAGGCAGCGTGTAAAAAGCTGCATTATTCACCGAAGCCGGGGAATTACCGCTCGCGCCTGCCTGCGCAGGGGTGAGCAAAAATGGCGCAAAAGCTAAGGTTGCCAGCAGTAAACGTGTCGTACCCATAATGCCTTACCCCCAATAAAAATGATACTGGGCGCAGTCTGCTGCAAACGCTTCCCCGTGTCAAATTCACCGTGTGAAGTTACAGTTTCCATAATTTGCTGCGGTAGAGAAGATAGTAATGCGGCTGGGTAAGTAAGCTGGCGATGGCGTTGTCGCGCACGTCAAGGCCGCCGGTGAAGCTGCCCAAGGAAGGCATAATAAGCAGCTTGTGGTCATGGGCGAAAGTAGGGCCGTGAACGCGGTGACCGCTTAGTCGCATATGGATTTTGGGGTGGAAGTGCCCGATGATTTGTGGCTGCAGGCTTTCGCTCGGCTCATGCGTGAGAAGGATACCCGCGATTTCAAGCGTATGGCACGGGGATCCTGAAAGTGCCGCATCCATTGCAGGGTCATGGTTGCCCAGAATCCAGTGCCAGTGTTTTACGGATTGAATATGGCGCAGCAGCGCTTCGCGGTCGGCAGGTTCCAGCCGCAGGAAAGCTTTGCGGTCGTGGAAGCTATCGCCAAGGCAGATGACCTGTTCGGGCTGGTAGTGGGCGATAAGCTCATCAAGCGTGCTCAGGGTCGCGCGGGTATCGTAGCGCGGCAGCAAAGCGCCGAACTGGGAGAGGAAGCTCGCTTTTTCAAAATGCAGGTCGGAAACGATGAGCGCGTTAGCACCCGGCCAGAAGATGCCGCCTGCGCCGTCAAGCAGCATGCGCTCACCCGCAAAATTGATTTCAATGGTTGAGCGCATGGCGCACATCCTCCATTAAATCTTCTGCCTGCTCTTGCTGCTGGGCTTGTTTAAGCAGCTCTTCGAGCGCAGCGCCTTTGATGGCTTCGCGGCGAACGTCAAACAGGATAGGGATAGACATAGGCGATGGCCGCTCCAAAACGATATGGTCATTTTTATGCTGGTAACGCAGCAGGAAATCGGTCAGGCGGCGAATGTCGAGTAATTCGCGCTCGGCGTCGGCGCGGGTGATTTGCAGCAGCACATGATCGGGTTCATAGCGCCGCAGCACATCGTAGATCAGGTCGGTGGAAAAAGTAACCTGCTTCATGGTTTTGCGGTTCCCTGCGCTTCGTTGTTCGGTGATACCGGTGATAGTGGCCACGCGGCGGAAGGAGCGCTTGAGCATAGGAGATTCTACCAGCCATTCTTCAAGCTCTTCAAACACGATCAGGGGAAAAAGTTGCTGGCACTGGTCTTCGCTGATGGTTTCCAGCCCTACGATGGAAAGCGCATAATCGGTAACGCTGAAGCTTAAGGGTTTCAACCCCATGCGTTCCATGCGGCGCGTCATGAGCATGCCCAGCGTCTGGTTCGCCTTGCGCCCTTCAAAGGTGTAAATGAGGGTTATATAGCGGTTATAATAAGGAAAATGCTCAATGAGAAGGCGCTCCATGCCGGGCAGGCGCGAGAATTCTTTTTGCAGCTCCAGCCATTCCTGCACGGAAGCGGGCAGGACTTTCCATGTTTTTTTATCATTGAGCAGGCTGCGCACACCATCGGCAAGGAAAGTGGAAAGCGGCATGTTGCCACCCGCATAAGACGGAATTTTCGGCTCCTTGGCTTTGGTCGCCGCCGATGCGTGTCAGCAAAGAAATCGACCCGGAGCAATTTCGGCGGCTGCAGGAGTTTTCTAAACAGGCACATCAGCAACGGCTGGCCGCGCTCTATGTCGATGTAACCGGCGATGATGCTCTGGCCTCACCCAAGGATGCCGTTACCGTCGAGGAAACCGCGTCTCTTTTGGAAATAGCAAAGCAGAATCTGCAGTTGCTCGCGGGTGAACCTGCGCTGGACGTCGATACGCAGGATGAACTGATGCGCTGGTTTTGGGAAGCGGTATCTGACGAGCAAATGCAGAAGCGTCTATTTAGCCAATCCTTCCTAGCTAAGATCGACGAATTTAGCGGTAATATCCGCGAATGGACGAGTTGGGCGAAAACTGAATTTGAAAAGATCAGACAGGAAGAACAAGAAGTGATGGAAGTGGAAGCCAACCGCGTGATCGACGAGAATACTGCACCGAAGGAGCGCTGGCGGCTCCGGATGCGCATCTTCTGCATTTCACACACGATACGCCCTAAGATGCTCAACTTTTGGAACGAGTCTGTGCCGTTGGCAAAGCTGAATTATGTCAGCAATGAAGAAATGATGCTCGAACTCACCTTGGGCGATCGCAATAAGGGCGAGAATGTTCAGCAATCAGGCCACGCGTTCAGTAAGCTTCTGTTGGCAGCGTTGAATATTGGTACGGCAGGATTTTTCTGGCATGAGATTCCGAAAAAATCGACAGAGTATTTTGAAAGCATTGAGGATTTAGAAAACCCCAAAATGAAGTTAGAGCCTGTGGGCGGCTATGATCTGCAGCAGCAATGGCGCACAGGTGAAAATGGGCGGAAGCTGACTGTTCTGGAAGAAACTTACCTAAACAATGCTGCGAAATGCGCCGTCGTGTTCATGCAGATGAAAGAGGAAGAAGCGCAGCCAATTTTCGGCCCTTACTTGCAGGGCTTGGCGATGCTAGGTAAAAGCGATGCTTTCATGTCGCTGGACTTGCAGACGATACAAGCGTTTCACACAACTCTGGGCAATGCGCTAACGCATTACGGAGATTGGGATGGTAAGCGCGAAACCTTTATATATACACTGCACCGCGTCTTTGCGGACATGATACCGGAAGAAGAACATCGTGAGCAAATTTTTAAGCATTTCAAAGAGCCAGCGAAAACAATGCAGGAATTGCAGGAACACGCAATTTCCGCAAAGCGCATTGTCGATCTCTATCTGACGCAAATGATGCACAAACTCTGGGAGAATCCTCCAATTCCTTTAGTCGGCCAAAATTGAGTAATTACTGCCTATATTTTCTATTTTTGCTTTATTGATGATATCAAGTACGACTTGATCCTTGGTCGCAATCTAATTTCGATTTGTGCGCCCAATGCCACATGATCTTTTTACCACATTTTGCGAGTGTAGTGGATTTGAACTTTCACCAAACTGCTCGAAAAACCACTGGACTTCTCTCCTATAGCAAGCATTGCTGGCGACACGGGCTTACCTCCCAGCCTGTAGCAACGCCCGGACCTGATTCCGGGCTTATGTCAGTGCAAGCGCCGGAATGGTTTCGGTGCCTTACACAACAGGAGGCCAAAATGGCAAAATCTCAAAAAAAACCCGTTATTATTAACGAAAAATCGCAGATCATCCGCAAACCTGCTAAGGGAACGGATAAGCCTGAAGCGAAGGAAGAAAAACCTAAGACAATACAGGCATCAGAGAAATCCAGAAGCGATTCAAAACAGTCCATGATACACGCGCTGCTGTTGCGCCCAGCCGGTGCCACTATTGATGAAATAGCCAAGGCCATCGGTTGGCAGCGGCATAGCGTCCAGGGTTTGATATCTGGAGTACTGAGAAAAAGGATGGGTCTTACCGTTACTTCCGAAAAGGAAGAACGCGGTCGGGTTTATCGCATCACCAGTAGCGTGAGCCGCCTGTGAAACGCCGTATCGAACCGGGGAGGCTGGCCAGTGAACTGGCTGGCCTTTCCCGTCTTGATCGCCCGGCGCTAGTAGAACTCTGGCGGCAGGTATGTGATTGCGAACCGCCGGTTAATATAAGCAGCCCGTTATTGCAACAGGCGGTTGCCTATCGGTTGCAGGAACAGGCACGGGGAGGGTTGAAACCTGCAACTAAGCGTTTGCTTCAGAAGATTACCGAAGATCATGCTGCTGGACGCCAGATGGCGATACCCACCAACAGCACCAGGCCTGGAACCAGGCTGTTGCGTGAGTGGCATGGCGTTACCTATGAAGTTGCTGTAACGGAAGACGGAGTGCAGTTCCAGGGTAAGCGCTATCGCTCCCTGTCGGAAGTAGCACATACCATCACCGGCGTAAAATGGTCCGGACCGTTGTTCTTCGGATTGAAGAAGGCGGCAGCATGAGTGCGAAACAAACGCTCCGCTGTGCCATCTATACACGTAAATCCTCCGAGGAAGGGCTGGAGCAGGATTTTAATTCACTGCATGCACAACGCGAGGCCTGCGAATCCTTCATCAAAAGCCAGAAGCATGAGGGTTGGATTTTACATCCTGCTCATTATGACGATGGTGGGTTCTCCGGAGGCAATATGCAACGCCCCGCACTGAAGGAGCTGATGGACGATATTACTGCCCGGAAGATCCATGTAGTGGTTGTCTATAAAGTAGATCGGTTAACCAGGTCATTGGCTGACTTTGCAAAAATCGTTGAATGCTTCGATGGGCAGGGTGTTTCGTTCGTATCTGTCACGCAGCAATTCAATACCACCAGTTCCATGGGTAGGCTGACCCTTAATGTGCTTCTCTCCTTCGCTCAGTTCGAGCGTGAGGTTACCGGGGAACGCATCCGCGATAAATTTGCAGCTTCAAAGAAAAAGGGCATGTGGATGGGGGGATATGCTCCGCTTGGTTATGACATCCTAGAGCGCAAACTAATTATCAATCCTGCAGAAGCGGAAACTGTCCGGATGATTTATCAGCGATACCTGGAATTGAAAAATGTGCGGTTGTTGCAGGAATCTCTGGCTCAACAAAATATTCTTTCGAAGAAGCGAGAGAAAAAGATACGAGCTGGCGGATGCATTTTTTCACGGGGAGCACTCTATAGTCTCCTGACACAGCCAGTTTATATCGGCCAGATTCGGTATAAGGATACATGCTACCCAGGACAGCATGAAGGCATCATTGAGCAGGAATTATGGGATCGAGTGCAACAGCAGCTGAGTGATAATACGGTGAAACAGGACGGTAATAGGAAAACAGATCGGTGTTTTTTCATGGGAAAACTGTTTGATGAATCAGGGGAAAGATTGACACCCAGCCATGCCATTACCAGGCAAAGGCGATACCGATATTATATTTCCCAGCATCTGACCTTGGGACTCAAGAGCAATAATAAATCGGGATGGCGATTATCGGCTCCCGAGTTAGAGCAGACCATCCTGCATCTGGCAAAGTGCATGCTGAATGATCATGATGCCGTCGCTACCGCACTTCAGGAAGCAGGCATAGCCGAGCATCATATTCCAGCGGCTCTTAATGCTGCTGAAAAGATAAGCAAACATATGGAACAAAATCATGAAATGATTGAGCGAGTTAATCTATTGCAAGAAGGCATAAATATTACGCTATCGCTGGCAATCCTAATTGCAGGGCTTCCTGAGAAAAATCTGTCCCCCGTCATGACGCGGCATATTCCGATGCGCATCAAGCGACGCGGGGTCGAGATGCGTTTGGTAATAAACAGCACCGCATCTAAAACTCACATTGATCCTGTTCTCATCCGGACCATAGCTCGTGCTCATGTATGGAGTGAGGAACTGCTCTCAGGTCGAGTACCGTCGATGACCGAAATCGCATCGCGCAGCGGAGTAAGCAATAGTTATGTTAAGAAATTAATGCCATTGGCATTCCTGGCTCCTGATATCATCGAAGCCATCATCGCCGGAAAGCAGCCTGCCCATCTTACTACCCAAATGCTAATCCGACAGATCAGTATTCCCTTGGACTGGGAAGAGCAAAAACGTGTGCTCGAATTTAAAGATTAACTCACCCTATAACGACACCTCGGAATTGCCGAACGGAGATAAAAGCGATAAACAGCGCCAAAATTCTCTGGAAACCAATATCTCCGGTGTCGTCATGAACGTGTGAGGCAGGAACCGCGCGGCTCACGCCGCTTTATCTCTAAGTTATTGTTATACAAAAAAATATGGTGGAACCGGCGAGATTCGAACTCACGGCCCCCTGATTAGGAATCAGGTGCTCTATCCAGCTGAGCTACGGCTCCATTTTAGCTTTTATGCGACTATACCATAGCCAGCAGGGCTTCGCAGCGCAAGCTGTCCCTTTCAGAATTTATTTTTACAGAGGGCAATCCCATAAAACCGTCTGTTTTATTCCCCTTATGTCCCCCCGGTATGGGTAAGTTAAAGATCGCAGCAGTGTCTATACATTGAATTATAATTGAAATTTTGAGTTTATACAGCGCCCGACCCGAAAACTAGGTATTTTAATGCATTGCGGAAGGAACACGCCAAATCCGATGCCGCCGTCAAACGGATAGAACGGATAACAGGAGCTAATTCCAACAGTATCAAAAAATGGATTAGTGGCCGTCACGCCCCGAAATCCGGGCATTTGCTCCTGCTGGCAAAATCATACCCGCACATACTGCGCATGGTATTGGAGCTTATAGGCCGATCCGATGTGTGGGACATATGCGCCCAGCAATCCATCCCTCAAAAAATGCTGGCCAACAGTCTCAGAAAAACAGTGGAGAAGAGAGTTTACTACGACAGATTTGTCGGTGTAAATGTGGTAGTGGATTCTCATATTGCTGGCCAATTTAACCAAAGGCAATTATGGTTTTTGGGTAAACTTCAGCAAGGGCATAAATTAAAGACGAACGATATTGCGCCCGTATGGCGGGTCACAGCCAGAACCGCCCAGCGCGACATCGCAGGGTTAATGGAGGCGCGGTTGATCCAATTTACTGGCGCTCCTAGGAATGGCCATTACCAGCAGATGCCGAAAGATTAATAACCTGCAATCTCAAGCTTAGGCTCAGTAAATACATGGACGCATTGTTAATCTCATTTTTTGCTGTGGCTACAGCCGAGTTAGGCGATAAAACTCAGCTTGTGGCCTTATGCCTTGCCTCCCAATTCCGTAAACCTGTACCAATTATTTGTGGCATATTTGTCGCCACGCTGGCCAGCCACCTTACGGCTGCATTGGTCGGGCAATGGGTGGGTGTTTTGCTGCACGGAAATATACTGCATATCTTGCTTGCCCTATCGTTCTTTGCCGCAGCGATATGGGCGCTCATTCCCGATAAAATGGACTACGAAGAGGTGAGTAAAAACCAGCATGGCATATTCCTCACTTCCTTTATTGCTTTTTTTCTTGCGGAAATCGGTGACAAAACGCAGTTGGCAACAGTCGCGCTGGCGGCACAGTTTCAGTCTCTTGCCGCCGTAGTTATTGGAACCACGATGGGCATGATGGCAGTCAATGTTCCGGCGGTAATGTTAAGTCATGTCATCACAGGCCGCATATCAATCAAGTTGGTAAGGACTGTATCGGGAGTGCTTTTCGCATTCCTTGGCATTTATGAGCTGAGTAAGACGATATGAATAAAGGTATTACCTTTGCAATATCCGCTGCGGTTTTGTTTGGGGCCAGCACGCCCTTTGCCAAGCTGTTGCTAGGTGATATTACGCCCGTCATGCTGGCCGGATTGCTGTATCTCGGTTCCGGCATTGGATTGTCGATATGGATGCTTTGGCGCAGGCTGGCTTCTATGGAAACAAAAGAGGCAGGACTGAGCGGAAAAGACATACCGTGGCTGGCAGGGGCGGCTATAGCAGGTGGCATCGCTGGTCCGGTCTTCCTAATGCTGGGCCTAAACCTCACACCGGCATCAAGCAGCGCTTTGCTGCTAAATCTGGAAGGTGTATTCACGGCGTTGCTGGCATGGTTCGTATTCAGGGAGAATTTTGACCGGCGCATTTTCCTCGGCATGGCATTAATTATTGCTGGTGGCATTGTCCTTTCATGGGGCGAAGGCCAAGGCATCAAATTACCTATCGGCTCGTTGCTGGTGGCAGGTGCATGTCTCTGCTGGGGTATCGATAATAACCTAACACGCAGGGTATCGGCCAGTGACCCGGTGCAGATAGCCTGTATCAAGGGGCTGGTAGCCGGGGTGGTGAATATCGGAATCGGATTATCCATAGGCACTCACTTGCCTGAAATCACCTTCGTCATGAAAGCCTGCCTGCTGGGTTTTGTCGGATATGGCCTGAGCCTTGTATTGTTCGTGTTGGCACTTAGAAATTTGGGCACGGCACGCACCGGCGCATACTTTTCTACTGCACCGTTTGCCGGAGCGATGCTTTCTTTCTTATTATTGGGCGATGCGCCGGGAGCGTTTTTCTGGGCCGCCGCCGCCCTGATGGGAATCGGCGTATGGTTGCATCTGACCGAACATCATGAACACGAACATACGCATGAAGTAATGGGGCATAGCCATGAACATACCCATGATGCCCACCACCAGCATGAGCATAATTTCGATTGGGATGGCGTTGAACCGCATACCCACACACATGAACACGAGCCGCTTACTCATACTCATTCACATTATCCAGATATCCATCACCGCCACGGACATAGCTAACCGTTTGGGGACCATCGAGGGGACTATATGCTACCGAAATTTCCCAAGACTACCTATTAAACAATAAACATCCCTACTGCCGATGCGAACATGAGTATAGTAGTGATTGCTACAACAGTTTGATTGAGTCTGGAACTGGGCTGTCCCACCATTATTTTTTTATCTCTTGCAACAAGGGATATAGCTATTAGTAGAAAGGGAGCGAGCAAACCATTGACCACGGCTGACCAGAAGAGCGCACTTACCGGATTGATATGAAGAAAATCCAGACCGATGCCACAAAAAACCGAAAAAATAATAACGGCATAAAATGATCTTGCTTGTTTGAGCTTTTCATCCAGTCCGTGAGACCAATCAAACGTTTCTGCAAAAGCATAAGCGGCTGATCCCGCTAGGGTTGGAATCGCAAGTAATCCCACTGCGACGATACCTACAGTATAGAGAAGCATTGCAAGATTACCCGCTAAAGGGCGCAATGCTTCTGCGGCTTCCTTAGATGAAGTGATATTACTTATGCCATGGGCATTTAATGTGAGCGCTGTGGTTAATATGATAAAGAACATAACAATGTTGGATAGAAATGTTCCCGCTCCCACATCCATCATCCGATCCAGTAATTCTATTTTGGTCGCGCCCAAGCGCCGTGATCGCATTCTGCGGCCCATGGATTTTTCTTCTTCGACCTCCTGAGCTGCTTGCCAGAAAAAAAGATAGGGACTGATGGTGGTACCAAGAATAGCAACAATAGTTTGCCAAGTTTCTTTGCCCTTAGGTATCGAAAGCGAAAATGTTTGGTGTGCGACCAATGACCAATCGGGGTGAAGAATAAAGGCGGCAATCACATAGGCAAACAATGATAATGCCAGCCATTTGAGGGTATTTGCAATCTGATGATAACGAAATTTGATAATAGCAAATCCGATACCAGCCCCGAAAATGATCACACAAAGATGCGAACTAAGGCCAGTGAGTAATTGAGCGGCATCGGCCATTCCCGCTAAATCAGCGGCAATATTAATGGTATTGGCAATTAATAAGGCGAAACAAAAGATAACTAATAGGGGTTTAGGAATCTTTTTACTTAGCGCACCCGCTAACCCTTGCCCTGTGACCATTCCAATCCGTGCGCACATCATCTGTACGGCAGCCATCAGTGGCCACGTAACCCACGCCATCCATAATAATGAGGTGCCAAGCTGTGCTCCGGCAATGGAATAGGTGGCAATACCGGAGGGATCATCATCGGCAGCACCGGTTACTAAGCCTGGGCCTAAAGCAGAAAAAAAACGCCTTGTGAGAGAGACTTTACCCTTTGCTGCCACTAATATTCCTCTGAATAAATAATGATAAAATTCTGTAAATATCTATGATAGAAATACATATCAGCTAATAAACTGATTACGTTATATACGATAATTTATAAAGATATTATACTCACATTACTTGTCACACCTATGACTTAATTGTTATGACATATTCTTCCCAAAAAACATTGGCCATTATACGTCATATAAGAGTAAGACCCCGGCTGGTAATTGCCATTGTTGTGGGATGCCTTTTATGGGCATTATTGCCTCACGACTGGCGTGAGGCTACGCGATTGTTGGTGGCGTGGGATGCTAGCACTGCCTTATACCTGATCCTCGCGGGTATCATGATGTTGCGTTCGACTCCGGAGAAAATCCGTACCCGTGCTGCAATGGAAGATGAAGGACGCTTACTTATACTTGCACTTACCACTATAACGGCCATAGCAAGTCTAGCAGCAATTGTGGCAGAACTAGCGACGGCTAAAGCCTCTACTGGCCATATGCAATGGCAGCATATTGCACTGGCTGGTGTTACCGTATTTCTGTCATGGACATTCATGCAAACCATATTCGCATTGCATTATGCCCACGAATATTACACGGATCATGACGAAACTAGCGGAGGATTAGAGTTTCCCGCAAAATATATAACCCCGGATTACTGGGACTTTGCTTATTTTTCCTTCGTTATTGGGACCGCCGCTCAAACAGCAGATATAAATATCACCTCACGATTAATCCGCAGAACCGTTGCTTTGCACTGCATGATCGTGTTTTTCTTTAACACTACCATTTTAGCTCTGACAGTGAATATTGGAGCAGGCTTATTCTAATAATCCACCTAGGCCGGTAATTTCAACTTTTTTGCGCGCCAAACGCTACTAATGGGGTAACGCCGGTCACGGCCAAACGCCATGCTTGTGAGCTTGAGGCCGGGTGCGGATTGCCGGCGCTTATATTCCGAGCCGAATAACCGATTGCTCGCAACCTCGACCATTTCCGGGTCGAAGCCCGCTGCGATCACGTCTTCCATTGATTGTTGTTGCTCGACCATGCGGTAAAGAATCTGGTCAAGGATGGGATATGGTGGTATCTGATCTTCATCCTTCTGGTTCGGCATGGTTTCACCGGATGGCGGGCGCGTTATACTATATTCCGGTATCACATCGCTTATCGTGTTACGCCAGCGCGCCAACTCATATTCCTTCGTTTTATATATATCCTTAAGCACGTTGTAATAACCGCACATGTCAGCGTATAGGCTCATGAAGCCGGTAGCGATCTCCGACTTGTTTCCGGTAGTGAGCAGCAGCGCTCTTTCCAGAGTGCTGATTGCCACCAAGATGCTGCCGCGAATGCGTGCTTGGTTATTGGCGACGGCAACTTCAAAATACTCATTATCCACGTAAGGCCCCATCATTTCCTGAAAAGCCTTTATGCCGGATTCAATGGGGAAAATATCCATCCGCACACCCAACCGCTTTGCCAGCTCCGCCGCGTCATCTTTGCTTTCCTGCGACGTAACGGGCGATGGCAGCATGATCATATGCACCTTATCGCTACCAAGTGCATCCGCAGCGATGACCGACGACAATACCGAGTCGATGCCGCCGGAAATACCAATCACCACACCTTTGTAACCATTCTTCTCCACAAAATCTCGTAAAGCTAGCATCATTGCAGCATAGATGGATTCAAGTTCGTCCGGAAGCGGATGTATCAGGCCCCTTCTAAGCTGAACCGGATCCGTTAAGTATTTCCAATCGCCATTGCCCTTGCTGATACCCAATAAAGATAAATCCTCTTTAAACGCCTGCAAGCGCAAGCACAGCTTGCCTGACCCATCGAGTACGAAACTGCTGCCGTCGAATACTAAATCATCTTGGCCGCAGATCTGATTAACATACACTAGCGGCAAGCCGGTTTCCTTAACGCGCTCGGCAGCAATTGCTTCGCGTCTTTCTGCCTTGCCGATTTCATAAGGCGAGGCATTGACCGTAATTAGCATATGCGCACCTTGCGCTTTCAAATGCGCCGCGACGTCTTGCTGCCACATATCCTCGCAGATCATCAGGCCGAGGTTTAAGCCACGCCACGCCACCGGTTCCGGCATTGGGCCGTGAGCAAAAACCCGTTTTTCATCAAATACGCCGTAATTCGGCAGGTGATATTTATATTGCCGGTGGACGATTTTTCCGCCCTCCAATAGGAAAAGGGTGTTATATAGCTTTCCATCCTCACACCATAAACCGCCAACCACCATTGCCGCATTGTTCTTCGCCGTAAGCGCGGCAAGTTCCTCGATCGCTTCCATACTGAGCTTCTGGAAAAGCGAGCTATAAACCAAATCTTCAGGAGGATAGCCCGTGACAGCCATTTCCGAAAAGATGACTAGGTGTGCACCCGCCGCTGCCGCCAGTTCATAAAAGCCGCCGATTTTCGTCACCGTGACAGTAGTGCAGCCTACATGCAGATTCAGTTGAGCCAGCGCGAAGATAAAACTCGTGTCCATTAGTTAAATATTACCTCACGACTAATCTGCAGAACCGTTGCTTTGCACTGCATGGTGATATTTTTCTTCAATATCACCATTTTGGCTCTTACTGTGAATATTGGAGCAGGATTATTCTGATAATCCTACCCCATTTGCTGAATGGCCGATAATAACCACCGCCCGCCTTCTACGCGACTGAATGTCCATTGTTCCTGAGCGGTATCGGCTTTTTTAGAATCACCGGACGCAACATAATCGGAATCGTTGGGTTGGCGATCTAGGCGCACCATATAATCGGTTGCCGTCCACTGCATTATAACACTCGCATAGGTTAGATTATATTCCTGCCATGATTCGACCGGTTCGGCCTTTTGTACCCCCACCTGTTCGACTTTATTGCTAAGGCCACGGCTAACGTTGGCGGAAAGTTCATCATTAAAGTAATGGAGCATTTCTGGTGTTACATATTGCCGCAGACGATTGAAATCCTCATTGCTCCAGGCATTCTGGATATCCGACAGTAACTGCTTAAATGCGGCGATATCACTTTCTGTAACCGTTATTGCCTGTGAAATATCAGGTTTAGATATAATATTGCCAGAAGGGGCGGCATTGCCTGTAAGATTATTCATAGGGAAAATACGGGATGCGCCCGGTTTCATTCCGCGTGAACGGAAGAATCGAATACCATAATAGATCAGACCGCCGATGAGGAGAAGCTGGATCAACCCGCCACCTCCACCCATACCGCCACCTCCAAAGAGCATATGCGCTAGGCCCATACCGACGATCCCTCCGGCGATACCGGATAAGAAGGGATGCGAAGTACCGTTGTTTAATGCATTAGGATTCTGTTGTCCCCCAGTTGCAGGTTCGGATTTGGGTGTCACGCTTCTTTCGAGAGGCTGGGCGCCGGAAGGAGTGGCCTGATAAGTGCGAGATCCACGGCTGCCGCTGCTGTGGCCTCCACCGGCACGGGCATACACTAGCTCAGGAATAAGCAAAGCTGTAAAGATAATCAGGACAACGAACAATTGGGTTATTCTACGGATATGCATTCTTAACTACTCCCTGTAAATCTTATCATCTTTCTAAGAGCGATAATTAATATCTACTATTTTGTTCTTTTATAATACGTGTTTGATTACCTGCTTGCGTAGGAGAACTGATAATATTTCATTCCTATAAGAAGAAAAATTTGTTGGTGCCGGGGTAACATCAGGGGGACATGGGGGTGCCATAAGTGATGTTTTTGTGTGTTACTGCGTGAGTTCCCGCGTAACAGTCTGGGCTATGTAACTAGCTGCTTTTTATAGCAAAGAACCAACATCAGGTTACGGCCTGATACCGCAAGCTATTGACCAATATAGGATTAGGAATCAGGTGCTCTATCCAGCTGAGCTACGGCTCCCTCCAAGAAAACATACCATTTCCAACACGGTTCGCAACACGGTTCCCGAGTGAGCTGTTATACACTAACTTCCCACCATAGCGCCCTTTTTGCGCGCTAGAACTACGGCTTAGGAATCAGGTGCTCTATCCAGCTGAGCTACGGCTCCACACGGCACCCGGAAGTACCGCTAACGCAAGCTATAGCTTCCGCGCAAGCCTTGTGCAAGCGCTCCCGCAGGGCTGGGCGTAAAAGCCAAAACCGCTGCACTATATCAATAGCTTAAATCTTAAATGGTGCTGGGGTCTGCCGCTTTTTTAGCGGCGTGCTGCTTAACTTGCTCTTTCAAATCGTCACGCATCTGCGCCTCAAGGGCCACTTTCTTTTCCGGGGGCAGTTTGTCGAATTCCGCTTCCGTCATGCCGTGCTGCTTAAGCCATGCTTCATGCCAGCGCTGCTCCGGCGTTTTGTGCATATATTCAAGGAACAGCTCCGCCGGGCTTTTCTTGTCTGCCGAAGGGGTGGGGTCGGCTTCCGAGGCGGTGCTGGCGGGTTTGCCTGCGTCAGCCGGGGTGGCGGTGGGGGTGAGCAGGGTTCCCTGCTGGGTAGCCTGATTGCTGTTCGCATTCTTTAAAAGCGCGGCAAAAGCGGCATCCGGTATATTTTGCCCGGCGGCGGCGGCCTGCGTGGCATTGGTAAAACCGCTGGTTAAAGCGCCGGATATGGCTTGGATAGACATAAAACATCCCCCTACATGGTAAATAAGACACCCTATAGGGCAGCAAAGACTGTGCCAGCTTAACCTTTATACACCCGCTTCACCCGCGCACCCAGCCCGGTGAAGATTTCATAGCCGATGGTACTGCATGCCCGCGCCACATCGTCCACCGTCTGCTTGGCATTGATGAATTCAGCATCGCTGGCCCCCGCCAGCAGCTTTTCCGGCACGCCCGACACATCCAGCGCCGTCATGTCCATGGATACCCGCCCCAGTATCGGCACACGCTTGCCCGCCACATACCCAAAGCCCAGATTGCTCAGCAAGCGCGGCAATCCATCCGCATACCCCATCGCCACCAGCGCCAGCTTACTGCCCGCAGGCAAGCTGGCGGTCGCGCCATACCCCACCGTCTCATTGCGGTCGAGCGTGCGCACCTGAAGCAGCGGTGCCGCAAGGGTTGCCGCTTGCGCCATCGGGTTCTTCCCCTCGACCGGCGTAATGCCGTATAAAGCGCACCCCGGCCTTCCTAAATCAAAATGGAAATCCGCTGCCAGAAAATGCCCCGACGAATTGGCAAAGCTCGCCTTCACCCCCGGCAGCAAGGCCAGCGCCGCGCGAAACCGCTTCAGCTGCTCGGCGTTCTTCTTGTCCTTCGGCTCATTGCCGCATGCCAGATGGCTCAGCACATAGGCGAGTGACTTCACGAAGCCCGGAAACCGCGCCACCACATCGGCAAGTTCGCCCTGCGTAAGCCCCAGGCGCGTCATGCCCGTATCCACATGCAGCATCACTGGGAAATCCGCAGGCACGTGTGCAACCCACCGCTCCACCTGCGAAACACTATTCAAAACCGGCGCAAGGCGCGCGCGCATATAGGCTTTTTCTTCACCCGCCAGCAACCCGTTAAACACCCCAATCCGTGCATCCGGCAATAGCTTGCGAAGCGCAACACCTTCAGCAAGCGTCGCCACAAAAAACACACGGCAACCTTCTTTCCACAGCGCAGCAGAAACCGGCTTCATGCCCAGCCCATACGCATCCGCCTTCACCACGGCCGCCACCTTGTGCTGCGCATGGCGCGCTTTCAGCAGGCGGTAATTGCCCGCGATAGCGCTTAAGTTAACGGTAAGGGTAGGGGTGTTGGCCATTAATAGTTTTCGTGGTTGCTGTAGCCTTCGGCGTGGTTGCTGAACTCGGTCAGGCTGCTGTCGAAATGCAGCTTCACGGTGCCGATGGGGCCGTTACGGTGTTTGGCCACGATCACTTCCGCGATCTTATGCACCCGCTCCATATCCTCTTGCCACTTGGCGTGTTTCAACTGGTCATCCATCGAAGGCTCGCTACGGCCCAGGTAATATTCCTCACGGTAAATAAACAGTACCGCATCCGCGTCCTGCTCGATACTGCCCGATTCGCGCAAATCCGAAAGCAGCGGGCGCTTATCTTCGCGCTGTTCCACCGCGCGTGAAAGCTGCGACAGCGCAACCACTGGCACGTCCAGCTCTTTAGCAATCGCCTTCAGCCCTTGCGTGATTTCTGAAACTTCCTGCACGCGGTTGGCTTGCGATGCCGCTGAACTGCCGCGCAGCAACTGCAAATAATCCACCACCAAAAGCCGCAAATTATTCTGGCGCTTCAAACGCCGCGCGCGCGTGCGTAAACTTGCGATGGTCAGCGCCGGCGTATCGTCAATAAAGAACGGCATCGAAGACATGGTATTGCTGGTGCGCACCAGATGCGCGAATTCTTCCGAGTTCAGGCGCCCCTGAATAATTTTCGACGAGTTCAGTTTGCTGGCCGATGAAAGCATACGCGTCGTGAGCTGCTCCGCCGACATTTCGAGCGAGAAGAAACCAACGCAACCCGTTTCCTTCGTGGTCTTGCCCTTATCGAGCGCTTCCTTGGCCAGCGCCGCGCATGCGTTATACGCAACGTTTACCGCCAGCGCCGTCTTGCCCATCGAAGGGCGGCCCGCGAGGATCAGCAAATCCGAACGCTGCAACCCGCCCAGCAGCTTATCCATGTCCACAAGCCCCGTGGTAAGCCCCACCACACCGCCTGTGTTCTTATACGCGAATTCCGCCTGCTTGATGGACCCCACAATGGATTGGCGGATGGAGCGGAACCCCTTATCGCCCGAACCTTCGAGCGACAGGTTGAAAAGCTTTTGCTCCGCGCCCTCGATCTGCGTGGTGGCGGGAATATCAATGCTGTGCAAAAACGCGTCATTCACCACGTCTTCACCGATGGTGATCAGCTGGCGCTTCAGCGCAAGGTCGTACACCATGTTGCTGTAATCGGCGATGTTGATAACCGTGATGGCTGCGCCCGCAAGCTTGGCGAGGTACGCGCCGCCGCCAATGTCGGCAAGGGCTGCGTCTTGATCGAAATAATGTTTGAGCGTGACCGGGTTTGCAATCAGCCCCTTGTCGTTGAATTTGCGGATGGCGTCGTAAATGCGGCTATGCAGCGGCTCGTAAAAATGTTCCGCCATCAGCTGGTCGCCAATGCGCGACAACGCTTCGTTATTCACCAAAAGCGCACCCAGCAGCGACTGTTCCGCCTCGATGTTGCAAGGCGCTTCACGATACGGTTTTTCCGCGATCTCGCCATGAGCGGGATCTTCGGGATTTTGTGCGGTTTTGGGGTCTAAAAGCAAAGATGCCATGATTCGTCCTCTACCCCT
Organism: Alphaproteobacteria bacterium; assembly: GCA_043763155.1. Taxonomy (GTDB): domain Bacteria; phylum Pseudomonadota; class Alphaproteobacteria; order Rickettsiales; family SXRF01; genus JANYBV01. The sequence continues at coordinate 34,662 of JAYULW010000010.1, forward strand.
TTAAGCTAGTCCCTGATTGCACTGCCCGCAACGAAAAAGGGAATGTGCCAAGCACATTCCCTTTCACATAACCTAACCGTCGGAAGCTTAAGCGGCTTCGCTTTCGATACGGGCAACGGTGAGCGTGATGGTCGAAACCACTTCGGCGTGCAGCGTTACGCGAACCGGATAGTCGCCGGTGTTTTTGATGATGGTCGAAAGCACGATCTGGCTGTTTGCCACTTCGTAGCCAGCGGCCTTCAATGCGTCTGCGATATCGCGGATGGTGACAGAGCCGTACAGCTTGCCTTCCTGCGATGCCTGGCGGACGATGGTAACTTTTACGCCTTCAAACTTCGCGGCAATAACTTCCGCGGCAGCCTTGGCTTTCTGGTTCTGTTCTTCAATGAGGTGGCGCTTTGCTTCGAAAACCTTTTTGTTTTCGTTCGTCGCGCGCAGGGCTTTTTTCATCGGCACAAGGTAATTGCGGCCGTAACCGTCGCGAACTTTTACTACGTCACCAATGCCACCGAGACGGGCAATGCGTTCCAACAAAATAACTTCCATTTGTATTCTCCTATCTCGAATCCCTCCGCTTGCGAAGGGGCTACTGGTTAAAAGGACTCACTTTCTAATCGGTGTTTCGCCCTGTGACAAGTGCTTTATCTGGCACCACAGGCCAATTCCCGAGAGGATAAGGGCGGGCCAAAACTGCGTAAACACCATGAAATACACAAAAAACAATAAAAGACGGTGGTTTGGCCAGCTTTTTGTGGTGTCTTTCAGGTATACGCTACCCATGAAGAAATACGGAAGCATCAGCGAAACAAGGCTCGCCTTGCCCAAAAACCGCATGGAATCGCTGCCAATCAGCGATGCCAGCGCGCAAATGGCCAGCAGCGACAGCAGCCAGCTGGGAATGGCAAAAGGCGTAATAGCAAAATCCGGGCGGCGCTGGATGCCCTTATTCACCAGCCAGCGGTTGGTAAGCCACGCATGCGCAAACAGCATGATGCACCACAGCCACAGCGTCACCGGGAAGATCAGGAACGACCAGCTGCTCGCCAGCGTTTCGATCACATCGCCGTAATCGTCCTGCAGGCCTGTGAATGCTTCGCGGATCGTGTCGGCAAGCAGGCCCGGAAGCCCGCCATCGAGGTTCCAGTAATACACCGTAATCAGCGCAACCATCGCGCAGCCCCAGAACGAAAGCCGCATCAGGATCGTGCCGATGGGATACCACAGGCGCTCGCCCTCGCGCATGCGCACGAACAATGCCTTATAGCAAATATAGCTGGCCGGAAGACCGAGGAAAAACAGATACACCAGCAAAGCCGATGGCCCCGACAGCAGCCCAATCAGGCACGACGCCATAAGGCTTGCGTCGCGTGCTGCGCGCGCATTGGTGCCCAGCCCTGCGTAAAACAGGGGAAGGGTGGGTAAAAACATGAAAACAAAGCCGAGGCCAATGCCGAAAACAAGGATGAACAAACCGCTCGAAAGCAGCCCGGCAAGTAGCGCCGTTTTCAATTCCTTGTGCATAGTGACCTTTGAATAGTATCCGCTGGAAAGCGAATACTATGCACTACTTCGTAACGAAGGGCAATAAAGCAAGATTGCGTGCGCGCTTGATAGCAGTAGCGAGCGAGCGCTGCTTAATGTGCGACACCGACGTGATGCGGCTCGGCAGGATCTTGCCGCGTTCGGAGATAAAGCGCGAAAGCAGCTTGATGTCCTTGTAGTCAATCTTCGGTGCGTTAGCGCCGGTGAGCGGGCAGGTCTTCTTGCGGCGGAAGAAAACTTTACGGCCTGGGCCTGCGTCTTGGGTGCGTTCCATGTGTGTGGTCCTAGTTCAGTGTTTCGGTGGTTTCGGTAGCGGCAACGGTTTCAACAACCGGTGCTTCGCCTTCGCCAGCATAATCTTCACGCGAGCGCGACTGCTGCATCATGACCGAAGGGCCTTCTTCCAGCGCTTCAACGCGAACGGTGAGTACGCGCACGATATCTTCGTTGATACCGATGTTGCGGCCCATTTCTTTAATGGCTGCTGCAGGAGCGTCAATGCCCAGCATCGCATAGTGACCTTTGCGGTTCTTGCGGATGCGGTACGCCAGCGTGCGCAGACCCCAATATTCGTTCTTCACGACCTTGCCGCCGCCCTGCTCAACAATGGAGGTGAGGGAATCGGTCAGCTTGGAAATGTCTGCGCGAGACAGGTCCTGGCGGGTGATAAGCGTGCTTTCGTATAACGGCATAGTGTCTTAAACTCCTGAAAACAAACACAAATTCCTCCACGGAACCTGCGGTACTCTTAAAAAGGGCTATAACTAATAGCTTTTTTATAAGCGAATGCAAGCACAAATAGATGCAAAAATGCACACAATATGCACATACTACATACAGCATGCCTTGCTTTGCCGCGCCCCAATGCTTGTGTATACAGGCTAGTATCATGGCAAATAATCATTAAATAGCTTTAACGATTGCTAAAGCTGAAGCATTATATTATGAGTCCTGTCCGAGAAAATATATGCAACACGAATCCACAGTAAAAGGTCGTTACATGAAAAAAGCACTGCTTTTCCCCGGACAAGGGTCTCAGGTTGTTGGCATGGGTCTGGAACTGGCGAAACAATTCGCCGTCGCCCGCGAAGTCTTCGACGAAGTGGACGCCGCCTTAAGCGAAAAACTCTCCACCCTTATCTTTGAAGGCCCCCAAGAGGCCCTCACCATGACCGAAAACGCGCAGCCCGCCATCATGGCAACCTCCATCGCCGCCTTCCGCGTGCTGCAAGCCGAGCAGGGCTTCGACCTCGCCAAACAGGCATCCTTTGTTGCCGGCCACTCGCTGGGCGAATATTCCGCGCTTTGCGCCGCTGGCGCACTCAGCCTCACCGACACCGCCCGCCTCCTTCGTGTGCGCGGCAAAGCCATGCAAGCCGCCGTGCCTAAGGGCCGTGGCGCCATGGCCGCACTCCTCGGTGCCGACTACGAAACCGCAACCGCAATCGCCGCCGAAGCCGCTGGCGACGGCGTCTGCTGCCTCGCCAACGACAACGCCCCCGGTCAGGCCGTCATCTCCGGCACCAAAGACGCCGTGGAGCGCGCCATCGAAATCGCCAAATCCAAAGGCATCAAGCGCGCCATCATGCTCGACGTGTCCGCGCCCTTCCATTGCCCCCTCATGGCCATGGCCGCAGGCGTCATGGAAGAAGCCCTCGGTGCCGCAACCTTCCACGCCCCCGTTGTGCCGGTGGTAACCAATATCACCGCCAAAGCCGAATCCGACCCCATCGTCTTGCGCCGCTTGCTGGTGGATCAGGTCACCGGCATGGTGCGCTGGCGCGAATCCATGCAGTATTTGAAAGCCGAAGGCGTAACCCGCGTCGTTGAAATCGGCGCAGGCAAAGTCCTCTCTGGCCTTGTAAAACGCATCGAGCCTGAAATCGAAACCATGAATGTAGGCACACCCGCCGACCTCGAGGCCTTCGCACAAGTAGAGTAACGTTTAAGGGGGAGATGAATGCCTGCACTGCAGTATTTTTTCCGCGATCCCGCCACGCACGACATACGTCAGGCCACCGCCGATGAGGTAAGCGCCCTCGTGGCCGACACCAAAAAGCCGGTATTTTTCTCCTGCCTCGGCCGCGACGGCTTTTCCGGCAAAACCGAACCCTTCAAGCAGGTCGGCTGCATCGAAGGCTTCTTCGACGGCCACAAGCCCGAAGACGGCTATGTCATCGCCATCGTCAGCGGCGAAAAAATGACCGATACCAAACTCACCAACTACATGCACCGCTTCAAGGACAATGCAAAACCCGACTACCACACCGAGCACGACGCCCCCACCACCTTCGGCATGCAATTCCTGAAAGACGTGATCGAGCCTGCCATACCCTACGCGGGCTGGACCAGCGACGCCGAACACGCAAAGCTGTTAGCCCAAACCAAGGTAAAGCTCAGCCAGTATAATTTCTTCGCTCATTCGCTAGGCACCGTCGTGCTGTCCGAAACCTTCGGCCACATGGAGCAGATGTTGCAACAAAAAGGCTACACCGCCGATGAAGCGCGCGACTGCCTGAACTGCATGGGCAAGCTCAACGTGGGCAACCCCTACCACATCACCGAAGAACATAGCAAAGTCCCCGGCGTGGATTTCAATTCCGCCCTCGACCGCCGCGCCGAAGCGCACAACAACATCCCCCAGACCCGCGACTCCCAAGTGCTGGTCATTGACCGCATCGGCGAAAGCCTGCAGCTCTGCCCGCTCATCGGCAGCGACGCGGTAAACACCATTTCCCTGAAGGCAACGCCCGACGCCACGCCCGAAGAGCGCAAAAGCTTCACCACCAAATACACCCCCGGCGCTGGCAAACCTTCGCGCCCCGACCCGTGGGAACTGGTGGTAGGCGATGTCTCCGACCCCAGCTACCACGCCCTGCAGCTCTACATGTACAAAGACCGCACCCGCCTCGACCCCGCTAATGGCCGCGCCCGCAGCACCAGCCAGGCCTATCCCGGCGCGGAAGTGGCCAACCGCTACATGGTGGATTTGTTTGAGTCTTCCGCCGCCGCCGCCAGCACCGGCAAACCCCGCGACACCCGCGAAATCGTGGCCCGTATGCACGAAGAACTCTCGCCGCCTTCGGTGCGCGATGCGCTGGGCGCCAGCCTCAAAGCCACCCAAGACCGCTTCGACAGCCATTTTTCCCGCTAATTGGCGCGAGCCTTGACGCAACAGCGGTGAAGCCGCTATGTTCCCTGCGTAAATGAACGCATAAGGAACGAAAAAAATGTTCTCACTCGCAGGCAAAAAAATCCTCATCACCGGCGCAACCGGCGGCATCGGCGGCGCTATCGCCAAAACCATGCTGGACGCGGGCGCAACCCTCGCCATCTCCGGCACCCGCCCCGAAAAGCTGGAAGCCTTCGCCAAGGAACTAGGCGGCAACATCATCACGCTCCCCTGCGACCTTTCCAAACTTGAAACGGTGGAAGACCTCATTAAGAGCGCCGAAGAAAAACTCGGCGGCCTCGACGTGCTGGTGTGCAACGCAGCCGTGACCAAAGACAACCTGACGCTGCGCATGAAAGACGAAGAATGGCAGCAGGTGATTGACATCAACCTCACCGCAACCTTCCGCATGACCCGCACCGCCATGAAAGGCATGCTCAAACGCCGCGCCGGCCGCATCATTTATATTACGTCCGTAGTCGGCGCCACCGGCAACCCCGGCCAGGCCAACTACTGCGCCTCCAAAGCAGGCCTCACCGGCATGAGCAAGTCCCTTGCGCAGGAAGTTGCCACCCGCAACATCACCATCAACTGTATCGCCCCCGGCTTCATCGCAACCCCCATGACCGAAGTGCTGACCGACGACCAAAAGGCCCGCATCAACGGCAACATCCCGCTGGGCCGCATGGGCACCCCCGCCGACATCGCCGCCGGCGCATTATTCTTAGCCTCCGACGAAGCCGGCTATATGACCGGCCAAACCCTCCACATCAACGGCGGCATGTACATGGCCTGACCGCAGCGCGGTCAGCCATTCTTTTTGCTCTGACTAAAAGGGAAGGGGAGGAGCGCAGCGACTAGCGCCGTTGAGGCGCGCAGCCTGCGTGGCGCCAAGGGGCGAAGCCCCTGAACGCATCTTTTTATAATTCTCTGCTTACGCGATTACGGCCAGAGTTCTTAGACACATACAACGCATCGTCAGCGCGCTTGATCAGGATCGGCAGCGTGTCCGTGTCGCAGCGGAAGCGCGAAACCCCGATGGATACCGTGATCGTGCCGTAATTTTCGCCCGTGTCGCGGCGTTTCAGTTCTTTGCTGGCAATCGCCACGCGAATCATTTCCGCAACCTTCATGGCGCCTTCCATCGGCGTTTCCGGCAGGATAACGATAAATTCTTCGCCGCCGAAGCGCGCCACAACGTCTCGGCCCTTCAGGATGTCGGTCAGCGTGCGAGCCACAATCTTCAGCACTTCGTCGCCCAGCAAATGCCCGAAACGGTCGTTGAACTGCTTGAAATGATCAATATCAATCATCATCAGGCACATCTCGAATTTCTTGTCGCGGCAGATGGTGATCTGCTCATCCACGTATTTTTCAAACGTCTTGCGGTTGAACACGCCCGTGAGGAAATCGCGCTGCGACTCAATCGTCACCTGCTGCAGATTCTTCTTCAGCGCCGAAATTTCGTTGGTGGATTCTTCCAGCTTCTGGCTGATTTTTTCGCCTTTTTCCTTCATCGCTGCGGTCGCGCCGATCAGCTCTTTCACGATGTCCTGAACGCCCGTGCCCTCAAATTTCTGCGACACCGTTTCGAGATACTGGTCCACGCCCTGATTATAATCCTGCGTGTCGGTGCCAAACGTATGGATGATCTTCAGCACATCGGCCAAAACTTTTTGTGCGCTCAGCGCCGCATCGTCCACCACCTTTTGCGGGCGGCTGGGCATGATGAATTTATTATGGATATACGAAGATGTTTCCTGCGTGAAGGTCAGGTTATTATTGATAACCGAATCCACCTCATGCATCAGCGCCTTGTTTTCGCCCTTGGCGTAATGATACCAGATGTCATAATTTTCCGGCGCAGGCGAAACCCTGTGCTTGAGCATGAACGACAGCGCCTGTTTGGCGTACTGGAAGTCGTTCTCAATGTCCTTGGCGGATGTTTGTGTGGCGGGCTGTTGCATAGCCTAAAGGGTAGCGCAAGCTGGTTAATAAACTACTTACCAGACCGGCTTTCCATCCCCCGGCAGCCCCATTTTGCGCCACAGCTCGCTAACTCTGTCAACAACCTGCTGTTCCATATATATTTTCTCGCCCCATTCGCGGTGCGTTTCCGGCGGCAGCTTGTTGGTGGCGTCAAACCCTACCTTGCCCCCAAGCCCGGATTCCGGCGAGGCAAAATCCAGGTAATCAATCGGCGTATTCTCAATCAGCGTCAAATCCCTGACCGGGTCCATCCGCGTGCTCATCGCCCAGATCACCTCTTTCCAGTCCCTGCAATTAATGTCGTCATCCACCACAATCACCCACTTGGTATACACGAATTGCCTGAGGAACGACCAAACCCCCATCATCACCCGCTTCGCGTGCCCCGGATACGCCTTTTTAATGCTCACCACCGCCACGCGGTACGAGCAACCCTCCGGCGGCAGCCAGAAATCCACAATCTCCGGAAATTGCTGCTGCAACAGCGGAATGAAAACCTCATTCAGCGCCTCGCCCAGCACGCTAGGCTCATCGGGTGCGCGCCCCGTATAGGTGGTGAGGTATATCGGCTTTTCGCGCATCGTAATCGCCGTAATCGTGAACACGGGGAAGGACTCCACCGAATTATAATACCCCGTATGGTCCCCATACGGCCCTTCATCGCCGTACGCATCAAGGCTCACATACCCCTCAAGCACGATCTCCGCCTGCGCAGGCACTTTCAGGGGAATGGTTTTGCAATCCACCAGCTCCACTTTGGAGCCGCGCAGTAACCCTGCAAACTGGTATTCCGAAAGCGTATCGGGCACCGGCGTCACGGCCGCCAATATCGTGCCTGGGTCCGCCCCAATGACCGCCGCCGCCGGAAACGGCTCGCGCTTTTGCTTGCCCCAGCGTGCGTGCTGCTGCGCACCGCCGCGGTGCTTCAGCCAGCGCATCAGCGTCGTGTTTTTCCCCGTTACCTGCATCCGGTAAATGCCGAGATTGTAATTATCTTCCTTGGCCCCGCCCGGCCCCTTCGTCACCACCAGCGGCCACGTAATCAGCGGCGCAGGTTCCCCCGGCCAGCAGCCCTGAATGGGAAGCTTCGCAAGGTCAATATCATCCCCCGTCAGCACCACCTCCTGGCACGGAGCTTTTGAAACCGTTTTCGGCTTCATGCTCATCACCGTCTTCAGTAGCGGCAACATCTCCATCGCTTCTTTAAAACCCCCCGGCGGCTCCGGCTGTTTCAAATACGCCAATGTTTCACCCACCTCGCGCAACTGGTGCGGCTCGCGCCCCATGCCCCACGCCACGCGCTCTACCGTGCCAAACAAATTGATAAGCACCGGCATCGAGTGCCCCACCACATTTTCAAACAGCACCGCAGGCCCGCCCGTGGCAATCAACCGCGTGCCAATCTCCGTCATTTCCAGATGCGTCGAAACAGGCGTTTGCACCCGCACCAGCCGCCCGGTGCTTTCCAGCTTTTCAATAAAGTCGCGTAACGATTGGTAAGCCATGAAAAACCCTGATGATTGAAGGCGCAACCCTACACCGGTTGCCGCGCCATTTCCATAATTTATGGCGCAAGGACATAGAGGTCGTTGCAGCCCGCAATACTGCCCGCCACAAACGCCGTTTCCGTCATGTGCCTGACAAACCGGTAAGAATCCCCTAAATAGCTGGGGTTGAATATGCAGCCCGTAATCACCGCGCTGTAGCGCCGCTGGTCAAACGCCGCATGCAGGTCCTGCTGTAGCTGCGCCTGCGCTTGCGCATCCGCCCCGCTTAGATGCGCGCGCAAAATATCATACCCCCCCATCCCAAAATACTCCGCTCCCTCCTGCGGCAGGAAAGGATATTCCGGTATAAACACCTTGCCCTGCAACTGCGCCACTTCCTCAAGAAATTGCCCATTGGCTTTTTCAACCGCCGTCCCCGGCACCAGCGGCACAGGGTTATACAGCAGCAGCGCGAATTGCACCGCCAGCACCGGCCTTAAAACCGGAACTCCTGAAAGCGCCCACCCGCTTGCCAATGCAAGCCCCGCATACATCGGCATCAGCACATTCAAATACGCGCCCATATGCACCGCGCTCACCCCACTGGCAAGAATGCACCCCGCCAGCACCGCGCCTTGCTGTAACGCAATCCTGCGTTGCGTGCGCGCGCGCACCCACAGCCCCGTAAATGCCACAACCAGCAAAATCAGGGTAGGGGCCATCATCAACCCGAAGCGCAGCGCATAATCGTCAAACAACCCATGCCCGGCTGGCAGCCGCAGCACATAAAACCCGAACCACCCGCCCGACGCATGCTCCCATAGCGCAACGCCCGCACCCGCCGCCACCGCAAACACACCCAGCGCCACCATGCCCCGCTTAGGCGCAACCCATAGCGCCGCAAGCAACGCAGGCCCTGCCATCAGCAGCAGCGTCTGCTTCGTAAAAAACGCCGCCGCAAACAATAATCCCGCAACCACAGCGCTGCGCAACCCTGCGCATTCCTGCAGCACATAAAGCCCCGCAAATGCGAGCAGCATAAAAAGACTATCCACCCGCACCAGGTCAAACCACCGCCCGCTCAGCGCATAAGTAGCAAAAAACAACCCCACCGTAATAAGGGCCGTGCTGCGCTTCTGGTCCTGCTTGCCCGCCCACGCCCCCAGCAGCCCCGCACAGACAACAACGGCAAGAATGGACACCAGCCGCCCCACCCAGAAATGCAGCCCCGCAAACAGGCTTAAAAACCCCACCACATAGAAATACAGCGGCGGATAAATGAGCGGCACATACCCCACGCTCGGCGCAACATACAGCGCTTGCCCGCCCGCCGCCCGCTGCGCCTGCGCCATCATCTGGCCTTCCATCCATTCCAGCGGCATGCCATTGCCCATCGAAAGCAGCGCCACACCCAAAAAACTAAGGATAAAAATGGCCGAGAAACTAAGTAAAGCAATATGCAGGAGCCGTGATGCCATGGTCGCAATACCTAGGATGTGGGAATAATGCCCATGATTTTTTCATCAATCTCGCGCGCCTGCGCTTCCTTGGAAAAATACTCCCACACAATGCCCACACTGTCCGTTTCCTCGCGGAATTCCGGCTCGTCATCATCTTCAAATCCGATATGGCGAATGATGCCCGCAGGCTGCTCCGGCTTGCAGCTAATGGATAAATTCAGTAGGTCGGTGCGCCACAGCGCATATCGCCCCTGCTTGGTCACGCAAGGCGCATCCCCCAGCCGCTCACTATAATCGGCCACCGCCGCGTCAAAATCCTGCACCGAAATGGAAATATGAAACCGCTTCATCCCGCGGCCTTTTCAGCCTTTGCTACCTGACGGCGGAAAATATCATACAGCGCCACCGCCGCCGCATTGGAAACGTTCAACGATTCCATATCGCCCGACATCGGCAACTTCACAAGGAAATCGCAATGCTCCGCCGTCAGGCGACGAAGGCCCGAACCTTCCGCGCCCAAAACAAGCGCTGTCTTATGGTCCAGATTCGCATCCGCAATATTTTGCTTCGACGCCCCGTCCAGTCCCGCAATCCAATAGCCCGCCTTTTTCAGCGCCTCAATGGCCTGCACCAGGTTCACCACCGTAATCAGCGGCACCGTTTCAAATGCCCCACTGGCCGACTTCGCCATCACGCCGCTCTCGCTCGGCGCATTCCTGTCGGTAGCAACAACGGCCCCAACCCCAAACGCCGCCGCCGAACGCATGATTGCCCCCACATTATGCGGGTCACTCACCTGGTCGAGCAGCACAATAGGCTTCGCAATTCCAAGGTCCAGCCAGTTTGAAAGCGAAGGCTGCGCCAGTGGCTCGCACTCAATGGCAATCCCCTGATGCACCGACTGCGGCGGCAGCATGCTGTCCAGCTTCTGCGCTTCGATAAGGCTCACTATTTTAAATTTGGCTAACTTCCCCGCAAGCTCGGCTTGCGCGTTCTTCGTCACAATAATGCGCTTGATCTTGCGCATCTTGTTATCCATCGCAGCCAATGCCGCGTGCTTCCCGAATAAATATAAAGGCCCTGATTTCATATCCGCACTATGCCAATAAAAAAGGCCGGGGACAAGCCCCGGCCTTCCTTAATTATCGCGTCCGGAGGAGCGCCGCGACGACTAGGCCCATTGAGGGCCGCAAGCCACCGTGGCGCTTGAACGCCCCCTTATTAGTTGCCGGTGCCGGTAGGCGCCAACAGTTCGGGGTTGTCGTTGCTCGCGGCTTCTTCAGCCTCGGCAATCGCTTTCTTTTCGCGCTCGGTAGCCACCTTGCGCAGGCGCATAACCGCAGCACCCGTACCGGCAGGAATCAAGCGACCCACGATAACGTTTTCTTTCAGGCCCGACAGCTGGTCAACCTTACCGGAAACAGCGGCTTCCGTAAGCACGCGCGTCGTTTCCTGGAAGGATGCGGCCGAGATGAAGGAGTGGGTCTGCAACGACGCCTTGGTGATACCCTGGAGTACCGGGCTGGCGGTTGCAGGCTTGTAGCCTTCTTCAATGGTCTTGGCGTTGATCGCATCGAACTCTTCGCGGTCAATCTGTTCGCCCGAAAGGAACGTGGTTTCGCCCGGATTGTCAATTTCGACCTTCTGCAGCATCTGGCGCACAATCACTTCGATGTGCTTATCGTTGATGCCCACACCTTGTAAGCGATACACCTGCTGCACTTCATTCACCATGTAGCGTGCGAGCGCTTCCACGCCCATAACTTTCAAGATGTCGTGCGGCACAGGGTTGCCGTCCATCAGCAAATCGCCCTTCTGTACATAGTCACCTTCCTGAACGGTGATGTGCTTGCCCTTCGGGATCATGTACTCGATGGGTTCAAGCGTAGCATCGTCCTTGGAGCGAACCAGCACGCGGCGCTTGTTCTTGTAGTCCTTGCCGAATTCCACAACACCTTCGCTTTCGCTGATGATGGCGTGGTCTTTAGGCTTGCGGGCTTCGAACAGTTCAGCAACGCGCGGCAGACCGCCGGTGATGTCATGCGTCTTGGTGGATTCACGCGGAATACGCGCCAGCACGTCGCCAGCATGCACTTCTGAGTTGTCCTGCACGTTCAAAATCGCGCCCACAGGCAGGAAGTAACGAGCTTCCAGACCGTTGGCCAGCGTAATGATTTCGCCCTTCTTGTCACGCAAAGCAATACGTGGCTTCAAATCCGCACCGCGGGTCTGCTGGCGCCAATCGGTCACGATCTTGTTGGAAATACCGGTGGATTCGTCCAGCACTTCGCGCAAAGACACACCTTCTACCAGATCGCGGTAATGCGAGATACCCGCACGTTCCGTGATGATCGGCAAGGTGAACGGATCCCATTCAGCGATTTTCTGGCCCTTCTTCACCTGCTCGTTTTCTTTGGCGAGCAAGCGAGCGCCGTAAGGCACCTTGAAGCGGGCGCGTTCGCGCTTGGTTTCGTCACGCAGCACGATTTCGCAAGTGCGGCTCATAACCACGAGGCGGCCCTTGGAATCGGTCACGATGTTTTTGTTCGAAAGCGTGAAGGTCGAATCATGGGTAGAATCAACGCTCGACGTTTCAGCGCCACGCTGTGCCGCACCACCGATGTGGAACGTACGCATGGTCAGCTGCGTGCCCGGCTCACCGATGGACTGTGCAGCGATAACGCCCACAGCTTCACCGATATTCACTTCCGTGCCACGTGCAAGGTCGCGGCCATAGCAATGTGCGCACACACCAGCCTTGGTTTCGCAGGTGAGTACCGAACGAACCATGATGGCTTCAATACCGGCATCGTCAACCAGGTCAACAGCCAGTTCGTCAATGATCTGGCCAGCCGAAACGATCACTTCATCGCCCACAGGGTGGTGCACATCACGCGAGGAGGTACGGCCCATGATCTGGTCAGCCAGCGGCACGATGATGTCGCCACCGTCAATAACTGCCTTGGCGATAATGCCGCGGAACGTACCGCAATCACGCTCGATCACGATGCAATCCTGCGCCACGTCCACCAGACGGCGGGTCAGGTAACCGGAGTTAGCGGTCTTCAGTGCCGTATCGGCAAGACCCTTACGGGCGCCATGCGACGAGTTGAAGTATTCAAGAACCGACAAACCTTCTTTGAAGTTCGAAATGATCGGTGTTTCGATGATTTCGCCCGACGGTTTGGCCATAAGACCGCGCATACCGGCCAGCTGCTTAATCTGAGCTGCCGAACCACGCGCGCCGGAGTTGGCCATCATGAAGATCGAGTTGATTTCATTCGCCTTGAACTTACCGTCTTTGGTGCGGCCCACGGCGGAGATCTGTTTCATCATGTCGTCAGCTACAACTTCGGAGCATTTCGACCATGCGTCGATCACCTTGTTGTATTTTTCGCCCAGAGTGATCAGACCGTCAGCATATTGCTGCTCGAACTGCTTCACTTCGCCGAAGGTGTGCGCAAGATGCTTGCCCTTGGAATCGGGCACGATCATGTCGTCTTTGCCGAAAGAAATACCGGATTTCGCTGCGTGGCCGAAACCAAGCTGCATCAGGCGATCGGCGAAAATCACCGTCTCCTTCTGGCCGCAATGGCGGTACACTTCGTAAATCAGGTTCGAAATTTCTTTCTTGGTCATCAGCTTGTTCACAACAGCGAACGGCAACTTTACCGACTTAGGCAGGATTTCCGAAAGCAACATGCGGCCCGGCGTGGTGGAAACAATCTGCGTTTCCAGCTGGCCTTCGGCATTCATCGCCTTGAAGCGGCACTTAATCTTGGAGTGCAGCGTTACCTGCTTGGAATCCAGCGCGTGCTGCATTTCGCTAGTGTCGGCAAAGATCATACCTTCGCCTACTTCATCGTCGGATTCCAGCGAGATGTAGTACAGACCAAGCACGATATCCTGCGAAGGCACGATAATCGGCTTGCCGTTTGATGGCGATAAAATATTATTGGTGGACATCATAAGCACGCGAGCTTCCAATTGCGCTTCGATGGAAAGCGGCACGTGAACAGCCATTTGGTCGCCATCGAAATCGGCATTGAAGGCGGTGCAA
>JAYULW010000011.1:0-46148 GCA_043763155.1 Alphaproteobacteria bacterium
CCGATCAGAGTTTTGCCTATAGCAAAGCGTTGGTTGACCGGCTCAAGGCCAATCGCCTGCAGGTGATGCGGCTTTCCATGGCACAGGATTATGAAACGGCGTTCGATGCCGCGCTTTATGTCATGTGCCTGCGTGACCTTAACCCATCCTATTATTATGGTCATGACTGGCTACAGGTGCGCGCCAATAAATACAGCGTCAGCATCGGTACGGACGATATGAGCAAAGCGCTCAAAGCCCAGGAAGAAACCTTGCTCAAGGCCTTGCCGATGGCATGGCTGAATCACAAGGATGAAGCCGAACGCTGGCAGGCATTCTGCGCACTCAGCGTTGAGGACAAGCAACGGCTGTTTGCCGCTTGTGTTGCCCGCGCGCTGACACCGCAGTTGTCTAGTGAAAAAGGCAAATCCTTCCTGTTCGATATTGTTGGTCAGCGCCTTGGCGTCGATGTCGCACAGCACTGGCGTCCGAGGAAGGATAATTTCCTCGATGCCGTCACGAAGAAGGACGTGCTGGCAATCGGCCAGGAAGTGCTCAGCGAAGAGTGGGCAAAGCAACACGCCAGCAAGAAAAAGGATGAAGCGGTTGCTCCACTTGATGCCGCCTTTGCCAATCCCGACCAGCCACAATTCACGCCGGAGCAGCAAGAACGACTGAAAACGTGGCTGCCTAAAGGCATGGCGTTTTAACTCTTCCCTTCACCAATGGCGGGGCATCACAGCCCCGCCATCTTTTCCTATAGCGAGGATACGATGGACACTTACCTTTCCACATGGCTGGCGCTTGGCCGGAATAATCGCTGGGTGCGCCGCGCCTGCGACCCGGAATTTAACGAACGCAGCTTTTACGAATGTCAGGATATGGCCGAGCTGATCGGCAAACTCCGGCAAGGCAACTGGTCACTTGGTAGCGCATTCACGCTCGGAAATCTCTGCTTTATCCAGCAGGATGATGGCGGCGACGAATGGCTGACGATTAAAGAGGACGTGGCGTTTGAGAGCATGTCCTGCGGCTGGATGATAAAACATCGCGGCGAAGCCTACCTAATCGGCATCATCGAAGCGATACAGCGCGCGAGCAAAGACGATTGCCGGATGCTGCGCTACATGCCAGAGGACATGGCGGCAGCTGTATGACCGTACTGTTTCAGGCGCTTTACACCTATCGCGGCCAGCCCTACCGCATCGATGTGATTGAGCATTACACCGGCGGCAAGTGCTGGACGCTTTACCGTATCAAGAAACCTAGCCGTTATCATCCCCAGGTGACGCTACCGGACATTCTGATGGCGGAAAAAGTGCCTGCGTTCAGTCGCGCTGAATGTAACCGCTTTCCTAAGCAGGCGGGATTACATGCGAACGGATTGCTGGATTATTACCTGACCTGTGAGCAAGAAGGAGTGCCGGCACATGACCAGCTCCCCTTACTTTAAGGATTTTCGCAAGCACTTCGACCAGTTGAGCTATCGGCGTAATTGGCATGAAGTGTTTCGAGATTTTATCGAGATTGCCGCCTGTACCGTGCATCAGCAGCCTTATCATGAGGGCGCACTGACGATGGATGCAGAATTTGAGCGTATCGAGCAGTGCTACATGGAAACCATCAAGAAATATGATGCTAAAGAGCTTAATGCGATTACGGCGCTCTATGGCATATCGGTGATAGCACTGCGCGATACCAAAGAGGATTTTATCGGGCAGATTTACATGGATTTGGGTATCTCCAATAAATTCAATGGCGAGTTTTTCACGCCGGTGCATGTCTGCCGGATGATGGCACAAATACAAATGCACGGCGCCGGTGAGTTGATAGAGCGCCAGGGCATCATCCGCGTATCCGAGCCCTGCTGTGGTGCAGGCGTCATGCTGATCGAGGCGGCGAATGCGCTGCGTGATGAAGGGCATGACCCACGCCGGGTGATGTGGTTTCAGGCAATCGATATTAACCGCACCTGTTTTAACATGGCGTATTTCCAGCTGTCGGTGCTGCAGCTGGTGGGCGAAGTGGTGCATGGCGATACGCTGCGCATGGAATGGTGGGAACGCAGGGAAACGCCGATGTGGAAGATCATCCGCGAAACGAAGGGCATCCCGCAAGACCCCTTGCCGGAATTTAAGCCCTTGCCCCCGGCGCCGCCGATAGTGGTGAAAACGAAAAACCA
Source organism: Alphaproteobacteria bacterium (assembly GCA_043763155.1). Classification (GTDB taxonomy): domain Bacteria; phylum Pseudomonadota; class Alphaproteobacteria; order Rickettsiales; family SXRF01; genus JANYBV01. Next base: position 2,162 of record JAYULW010000011.1, read on the forward strand.
GATGGCATTTGAGTTTTGAGAAAGCATCCCCGCGCGACGAATTGCGCGGAGATAGCAGCCGCCGTTTACGATACGGCTTGACCTGCTGCGTCATCACCTGATGCCGCGCCTTCCCCTGCCGAGGCCGAATCATTATGGACGAGCAATTGCACTTGGCAAACTTGCTATAAGCTGTTGCTTTTTATTGTTTTTATGGTCGATTTTTGTGGACGGTAAAGTGTCCGTGTGATTGGATTTAGATACTGAATTTCAATCACTTAACCAGAAAGGAATCGTATGAATTTATCCAAACAGAAGCAGCTCACCAGCAGTGCGATGTTTTACACGCCGGGCATCTTCCGCGCCATGCAGCATGACTACCGCGTGGGCAAGCGCCACAAGGCGACACGTGAGCGCGCCATCAAAACCATGAGCGATGGTTATGGCCTGACGCGTGAGGAAGCCGAGGGCATTTTAAGCGGCAGCATCCCGGTAGCGATCGATGACGATGCCGGCACGGTGACACTTCTTAATCCGAGCGAACAGCCTGAAAGCGGAGCGGTCTATGTCCAGAAAATTTGAAGGCGTATCGACACCGTGGGGCAAATCGCAGGGCGGCAACCAGTATATGCCCGGCGTCACGTTTTACCACACCCCAGGCCATGGCGGATTGAAGGTGTTTCAGAAACTCAATGCCGAGATACCCGCCGAGTTTCGATGTGACGATGGCTGGTATGAAGAAGATTGTGATTTTGCCATCCCCTTTTATTTCTTGTTTGATGCCATCCGCGCACATTGCCTGACGCATGGGCTGGAAGGCCATACGATGAGCGTAGAGGAATGGTTCGGCAAATACGATGCCGCATACTACCGCAGCGTGATGGAGCGATACCGCCCTGCCGCATGTGTGCTTCATTTTGGCACGGAATACAGTGACGAGCAGTTGAAAGATCGCTTTTCCACCCGCACCGGACTCGACGCGGAGATTGCCTATTTGAAGCGCAAGCTGGCAACGCCAAAGCTAAAGCCCGGTCATAGCATCGTATTCGATAAGCCTATCAGCTTCCAGAGCGGCAGGGAATTCAGCACCTTCACCTATGAAGGACGCAACAATTTCAGAACACCGTGCGGCCATGCCGTGCGTATCACCCGCTGGCAGCATTTTGCCTACAGCATCCCCTCAACCCTCACAGCCTAAGGAGAAAGACTATGCCTAATTGGTGCAGTAATTATTTAGAAATCACCGCCGAACCGCCCGTCATTGCCGCGCTGCTTGCGAAGGCGAAAGGAAAGGCCTCGCCGGAATGCGATGTCATCCGCGAGTTTTCGTATCTGCCTTTTTTTCAGGAACAGATCGACGCTTGCGAGGATTATGAAGCCCAGTGGTACGAGTTCATGCTGGCCAAGGTCGGCTGCAAATGGTTTCCGGTCATTGAGCCGGATGCGATATGCGTGACCGAAAATCGCATCGGCATATCGTTTGAATCACCGTGGAGCCCGCCTATTGCAGGCACGAGCGTAATTGCCGACTGGATGCGCAAGCAAGGTTTCGTCTTCCAGCTCCAGCTTACCTACGAAGAATCCGGCTGCGCCTATTGCGGTGTCTTCACCGCCGATGAGGACGGCGAAGAAGATCAGTGCGGCGACTATGCCGAGCTGGATGCCGACATGCTGCGCGAGGGCAAAGAGGAAGATTACGAGGACGTGTGCAAGAGTTTCGACATCAGTTTTACTGACCTGCAAGCGCGCGCCACCGAGGATACGGAGTACGTCACGCTCTGCCCGGAATTTTATCGTAACCCTGCGAGGTGAATGTATGGTAACGCTTTGCAAACTTGCTAATAAGCTGTTGATTTTATTGGTTTTTAATGTCGATTTTTGTGGACGGTCAGATGTCTGTGTGGTTGGATTTGTCTTGTAACAACCACTTAAAAAACAAGGAGAAATTTATGTGTATCCATCAAGAGCATTATGACCGGCTCATCGCCCTGTACCCAGAATTGCCGGAGCAGGAAGCAAAATCGGTTTTGCATATTCCAGCAGAGCCGATGAGTGCCGCTATCACGGTGAAGCATCGCGGTGAATCGTTCCTGCGGGTAGAGATTGCTTTTCTTTATCCTGCCAACGGCAAGCTGTTACCTGACCATAAGATACTGGTGCGCGTCGATCTGTATGAACGCAAGGCCGTGCCGGAATCGATTTGGTTTCAAGGCCGTGGCACCCAACATACGCGCGAGCCGAAAGTGGGCGTCAACCAGCAGATCGTCAATGTCATCGCTAGGCGCTTAGGCGATTGGCTCACCACTTTAACCGCAACCAGCGCAGTCGTGCATTAACCTCAGGAGTTACCGAAAATGGCTCTTTACCTACATTTGCTAGGCGCATTTGCGCGCCCAGAAGATGCCCAAAGCAAGGATGCTGTGGGCTGGATACACACGCTCGGCCCGCTGAAAGCGGTGGCAAAATTACAAGATGGTCGTGTGCATTTGGATTTCAAGCACCGCAATAACGCGCAGCATGAGGGGTTGGACGAAGGACAATTCTTAAAGCGCGTCGGCAACCGCTACGAGTTCGGCGGCGAGCTTTATGCCACCTATGTCATTAACGCAAAAAGGAGATACCCATGAAGCAAGCCCTAATCAAGCAATGCCAGGCCAATTATAAGCGCCTGCTTGAGCTGTTGCCGGATGTGCAAACAATGGAACAAGGCAGCGCAGTCAAGATGAAGGCCAATCAGTTCATGGATTTGTGCATCGATGTCATCCAGCAGCAAGGCACCGTCACGCAGATCAGCATGGCGCATTATTACGAGCAGAACGGCGATTTAGTGCCGGACCCGGATATGGAAGTGATGCTGATGCACGTCACGCGTATGGCACTGCCGGTGCATTTCCAGAATGCGCTTGCCTACCGCGTCTGCATCGAAGGCACGAAGATCATCAACGGCAAGGAATTTGCCGACCAGAGTTGCTTTCTAAGCATGTGGCTACGCAACATCAAGTCGCAAGGCCACGCAATCGTAACCCCTAACCAAACCGATAAAGGAGAATAATTATGGCAGACATGTACGGTGCGATAAGCTCAAACACCTTCACTGTGAAGGATGTCGAAAAATTCAAGGCATGGTTCGAAGGCTACCATTTTGGCGATGAGGTCGAGCTGTTCATCCGCGAGGAAGAACGCCATGTCAGCTTCGGCAGCTACGAGCAGTATCCATCCGCGCATCCGCGTGTCATGGACAGCGATGGCTTTCCCGAAGACGCCGATCTTAAAACCTTTGCCGAAGAACTATGCGAGCATCTGGAATCAGGCGAAGTATTTTCGGTCACAGCGGGCGGCAATGAGAAGCTGCGCTACGTGTCGTTCGACCAGCTCATCATCGCCCAGGAACACCCCGGCGAACCGCTGTATGAGCATTATAGCAGCGAGGATGGGAACGATGTTTTGCTCAAGCGGGTGCGCGGTGAATAAATAGTTAAGGTGTTGTTTTTACTTGCTTTAATTGGATGTCCTGCTAAAGTAACACTCCAACTTTTTACCGTAGGAATCCATCATGCAAACCAGCTGCTTCAAACATTACAACGGCGCAGGCCGTATCATTATCTCACGCGGCTATCCACGCGACCTCGGCAGTGGCTACAAAATTTACCGTGCGCTTGCGCCCGGCGAATGGTTCAGGCTTCCTGAATACAGCTCCAACCAAGATAAATTCCGCCAACGCTATTTTGGCGAGATACTCGCACCACTGAATCCGCAGGCAGTGTATGACCACCTGCATAAACTCGCCGGCGATGCTGAGCCGGTATTGCTGTGCTGGGAGAAAGACCCCAGCAAGCCGGATGATTGGTGTCACCGGCGCATGGTGGCGGAGTGGTTTTATGATGCGTTGGGTGTGGCCGTGCCGGAATATATGCCGGAGAAAAAATCCAAGCCAGCGTCGAAACAACAATCGCTGTTTTAGCCGCTATTGGCGGTGGTAGCAGCCGCCACAACCGGAGCCGCAGGTGCCGCCGCCGTTTGAGCGGTAGCGGGCATTTTAGGCATAGTGGAAGAAAGCGGCGGTGTGCCTCTGGTGTTTGGCATCATCGACATCAGCGGCGGCATGCCATCCATCGCGAAGGTATCACCGGTGTTTCCATTGTTTCTTACCATATCACTTCCCCGTTTGAGCGTTGCCACTGGCAGGTGCAGCTGGAGCCGCTGGCGCAGCTGGAACGACCGGCATTGCAGAGGATAATGGAGGCGTGCCTTTTGTGAGATCAGGCATCATTGACGATATAGGCGGTAAGCCATTCTGTATTTCGCGCGGGTCTCCCATATTCTTTCCTTGTCCGGTGTTGATTATGGCAAAGATTATAAACAAAACTATGCCAAAGGTAAAACCAGAAATAGCAAGAATGTTAAGCCGCTTTGTGTAACGCGCCCATTTGTGAAGGTTGGCAATAAATTTGGTATCGTGCTCGTATTTCGCTTTATTGACCGTGAAGGTGTCCAGCCGGTCAGCCGTGTATGCCGCCGTGATAAATGAATAGAGCGTGGAGAGCATGGAAACAGCAAGGCACACCCAGGTAATCTTCAACAGCCATAGCGCATGACCTGTATAGACCTTCTCATAAAAAGTCAGGGAAACACCGAGCGCTGCAGAGCAAAGAGTGAGCAACGCCTTGTCGCGCGACTCATGGCTCTTATCGTAAATCTGCCGAATGAGATCTAAATTTTTTGTGTCGATGTCGCTGTCAGTCATGACGCAATTATAGGCGTTCACATCAACATGACAACGCATGAAATTGGAGCGGCTACTAGGAATCGAACCTAGCTGGCAAGGGGGCACCGAGCCATCCTCCAAGGTCGCCGCATACTCTATCACGCCCCCTGTTTTCTGGAAAGCGTAACATTGTTATAAGCTATTGATTTATAGCAAATTATTTTTGTTTTCGTGGTCGATTTTTGTGTACGGTATGCACTCCGTATGGTTGGATATTCTTATAAGCAATTGAAACCAAACCACTTAAGGAGAACACCATGACCACACAGAATTTTGCAAAACGCTCCCTGATGCTGAAATCCGAACGCCGCGTGGAAGAAACGCGCAAGCAGCTCAAAAGCGACATCGAATGGACTATCCGCCACCTGCAGGAAGAACTGCAACGGCTGGAAGTCCGTGACACCGTATCCACGATGGTATGCTCCGCAATCAGCGATCTGCCGAAAGACGCGGCGGCATTCCACTTGGCGAAAGAGGTGCTGGCTGACCTCATATCCGCTCAAGAATGTGAGCGGGATAACGCGGCCTAATTTTTAACCCACCAACCTAAGGAGAACCGTTATGGCAAAAAACGCCAAAGCAACACGCACGTCCCAAAAGTCCACCCAGCCCAAGGCAAAGAAAGCACCCGCAGTCAAAAAACGTGCAGTGCATGCGCCGGAAGCGATACAGCCGACCATTCAGAAGCTGGCGCTGTCGTCGATTTATGCCAACGACGAGCAGGCGCGCAAATATTTTGATGAAGCTAAGCTGCACGAGCTTGCGGCTTCGATTCGCGCCGAAGGTTTGATAAGCCCCATCACCGTGCGGCCCGATGGCACCGGCAAATTCATGATTGTTGCCGGTGAACGCCGTTACCGTGCCTGCCAGCTGATCGGGCTGGAAGAAGTCGATGTGATCGTGAAAGAGCTTGGCGACGATTCGCTGACCTACCAGATGATTATCGAAAACTTGCAGCGCGTGGATATCACGGCACTGGAAGAAGCGCGTTCATGGCGCAAAGCGATGGATGACCATGACCTGACGCCGGAGCAATTCGCGCAGAAAGTCGGCATCCAGGCACCGTTCCGCGTGTACGACCGCCTGACGCTCTTAAACCTCAAGCTGGAATATCAGGGCTTACTTGAGCAAGGCATCCTGAATCCGACGCAGGCTTTTTACCTTGGCAAGGTGAAGCAGGAATATCAGGCGCCGTTCTGGAACATGATTAAAAACGGCAAAATTGATGGCAGCGAGTTGGCAGCAGCGGCGCAAAACTTTATCGATGCCGATAGCCAGGATGACATGTTCCCCGAAGCGGTGCTGACGGAAGAAGAAGTGCGTGCCATCAAAGGGCTGGAACAGCATATCGATACGATCGTTCCCATCCTCAACCGCTTTTTCAACAAGGACGGTGAGATGGATATCGTGAAGAAGATTGACCGCAATCGGGCAGTAACGATTGCCGAGAAACTGGAAATGATCGGCAAGATTGTGGAGTCGGCGCGTAAAAAACTGCTTGCACCTGTGGTGCAGAAGAAAATCATCGACGAGCTGGCCGGTCAGGAAACCGTCGATGAAGAAGCGCTCGAAGCAGCGTAAAAATTACTCCCTAAACTCAAGGCCGGATGGTGAAAGCTGTCCGGCCTCATTTTTTTAAGAGATTCACTTAAAGGCAAAACGGGGGTTTTTTATTCCGGTGAAGCCAGCAAATCTAAGCGTTTGCGGCGATTATCGTGATTATCTGTCTCGGAAGCAACTTGCGCTAAACAGGTCATTTGGAGGGTCTAAAGGGGTAAAAACTTGCTCGAAACCGGGTCAAACTTGAAAATTTCAGGGGTCGATATTCACTTATCCGGCAAAAAAAGACGGCGGAAGAACGAGTCTTCCGCCGCAAGTGAATAACAGGGAGGATAAAACCGGGCATAAAAAAACCCGGCTTGCGCCAGGTCTGTATGCGTAACTTTCCGATTATGTCCAGATCATAGCTAATGGCGTGACGCCATGCAAGCATTTTTATTATAGTTCAATATGTTGGCAAGTTTGCAATGATAAGCTCCCCTTCTGGCATCGCCAAAATGTGCTGCATAGAGTAATACTCTATATTTAGCAGATGGATGACAATGTTTCTTGTAAATCGACTTTTTAGATGTCATATTGCACGACATGTTAAAGAGACAATCATTCGACAGCATCATTAGTCATCTCCAGACCTTTCCTGCGGTGGCGATTCTTGGCTGCCGCCAGATAGGAAAAACAACCGTGGCGCACCAAGTGCAGAAAGCGCTTGGCAAGCCATCGCTTTATCTCGACCTTGAGTTGCCTGACGACCGCGCAAAGTTTGCTGACCCGCAGTTGATGCTGGAGCAGCATACCGACAAATTACTCATCCTCGATGAAATCCAACGGGTGCCGGAATTGTTTTCGGTCATGCGCGGCATCATCGATCGCCGGCGGAGGAGTGGTGAAAAAGCGGGGCATTATTTGATTCTTGGTTCTGCTTCCCCTGATTTGCTCAAGCAAAGCTCGGAAAGCCTCGCCGGACGTATCGCCTATATTGAACTGGGGCCCTTCTCGCTTGAAGAGGTGGAACAGGCTGGGGTGGCCGACCCACTCAACCAACTATGGCTGCGCGGCGGTTTTCCTGACAGTTTCCTCTCGCCCAGCGATGAGGCAAGTTTTGCATGGCGCAAACAATTTATCCGCACCTATCTGGAACGCGACTTGCCGCAACTGGGGCCACAGTTTCCAGCAGATCGCGTGTACCGCCTTTGGACGATGCTTGCCTATGACCAAGGCACACTGCTGAATACCAGCCGTTTGGCAACCAGCTTGGAAATGTCCGTTAGTTCCGTTCGCAGCTATATGGAAGTGATGTCGGGTTTATTCTTGATTCGTTTCCTGCGCCCATGGAGCGGCAATAGCAGGAAGCGGTTGGTGAAATCGCCAAGAGTTTATGTGCGCGATAGCGGCGTGGTACATGCGCTCACTAATCTAAAAACGCTCGATGAAGTCACCAGCCATTCCCTCTGCGGATTTTCGTGGGAAGGCTTTGTGATTGAGCAGATCTTGCAGAAAGTTCCCTATGGCATTGATGTTTCATTTTATCGTAGCAGTACGGGTGATGAGATTGATTTGGTGCTGGAAATGCCAAATAAAAACACCGTCGCCATTGAGATTAAGCGCAGTTCCGCTCCGCAGATGAGCAAAGGGTTCAATAATGCGTGTGAGGAAGTGAAAGCGAAAAAACGGTATTATGTCCTTCCCAAAGGTGAAGCCTATCCGCTTGATGCGAAAACCACAGCCATCGGCCTGCGCGAATTCTTGCGGCTACTGCCAGATAAAATCTAACTTCAACGCATTGGCTTTGGGGCATGAAAATACTCACCTACAGCGATTTGCACCTTGAGTTCGGCGGGACGTTAACCCCCGCGCCGGAGGATGCTGGCGACCTGATGGTGCTGGCGGGTGACATTATTACTTTCCGCGATTACGAGCCGCTTGCCCGATTTCTGCAAAACTGGAAAAAGCCAGTGCTGTATGTGGCCGGCAATCATGAATACTACACCCAACGGGATATGCAGGCGGAAGCCGCCAACTTTACCTCATGGCTGGCCGATCAGCAACCTCACGTGTATTTTCTGCAAGACGAAGCCATTACGATTGATGGCGTTCAGTTTTTCGGCGGCACGATGTGGACGGATTTTGCAGGAGCCAGCACATCGGCGATGACCACGGCGCAGCACATGATAAATGATTTTCGTTATATCATGAGTCCGGCAGGGAGGCCGCTGCTGCCATCGGAAACGGTGCGGTTGCACGAGATATTCGTGAACAAGCTGCTGGCATGGTTCGAGCAGGACTTGTCCGGCCCCCGCGTGGTGATTACGCATCATGCGCCTGCGGTGAATCCCGATACGAAGCATGGCAATAGCCCGTTATCGCCCGCGTTCAACTCGCTCGACATGGTGGAGATCATCAAGAAACACAAGCCGAAATTCTGGATTTACGGCCATACGCATGAATGTGACAATCAGGTGATTGGCGAAACCCATGTCATTTCAAACCAAGCCGGATACCCTGGCCGCAGTGGTGAAGTCGAGTGTCAGAATTTTGATGCCGCAGGTTTGATGATTGTTTGTTAGGCGCGGATGGTGTGATGCCGTTTCCGCTTCCGTTCTTGCTCTTTGCGGATATCATCATACACCTCGTAGACAGCATCCAGCACCAGGCCGATGAGTTTCTTGCCTGACCTCCGCGGCCATTCCGTCCATTTTTCCAGCTCATCAATCGGGATGCCGGTGATGCTGATTTGATAGGCCACTTCCCAAAAGGTAATGCCGCGCTGCTTATCGATGTGGCGTTTCATCAGCTCCTGCCGGATGCGGCTATAGCGGCGCTGTGCATCAATGCGGCCTTCGGCAAATCCTGAAAAACGTTTGCCGCCGCCGGAGCGCGGCATTCCATCCATCAGCGTGACGATCGCGCGCGGCACCATGCCGCCATAATAGCAATCGGCGTAAAGTTGCTCACCAGCCTTGTGCTGGTCTTCGCCGATCAGTGCGTATGCCTTGCAGTAATCGAGGGTGGTTTGCGTGAGATTGCGAACGCGCTTACGCCCTTTTTGCGGGTCGGTGTAATTGCCTTCACTATCCACAAATTCGATTTTCAGGGCGTGGTGATTCTCCAACTCCGGCGAGCCGAGGTCAGAATCATAGCCGTTTTTGGTCACCTTGCGGTTGATTTTCTTGTGGGTGATGGCAAGGAAGTCTACGGACTTTTTAGGATGGCGCGGTTTTTTCATAGGGTGGTTCCGGTTGAATGGTGGGTAATGTCGCGCACGTCTTGCAACATCCGTTCGGCCATGTCGGGGCTCAGATGTTGCTCGCTGACAGCCTCGTGAATTTTCTTCTCGGTGCGGCGCAAAAGCTCGGCTTTGAAGTCTTCCGGCGAGAGCGGCATGTAGGTTCTGCCGCTGATCTGCGCCATCATCGCTTCCACCTCTAGCGAGGTGCGCGCCTGTTGCTCCAGTTCGGCCAGCGTGACGGGTGGTGGCAATTTGAGCGGCTCATTGGCAACTGCAAGCAGACGCTCAAGCCGGAACAACAGCATTTTCCGCAGACGCAAATCATCCGTCACCAACGCCTTCAACCGCCCAGGGCGCGGAAAGAAGTCACAACGTGGGTCAGGGTCATTGCGGTAAATGGCGCAGGCTTTCTGTAATAAATCAGGCGGATACTCGGCAAGGTCGGTCAACGCATCGTGAATCATGATTTTGAAATCACGGGAATCGCGATGGCCCATCGGACACCAGACCGAAAGCCGCTTGAGTTCAAAGCCTGCTTCGGCGGGCGTGGCAGGCACAGCCAACAGCCGGACGTGCTCAACTGCGTCGATCAGCTCGATATATTTTTCGCTGTTCCGCGCTATCACCGGCACAGGCCGAAGTTGGCGGCTCTGAAATCCTGCGGCAGCGTTGCGGTGGTCTATGGCGCCGGTCGCGGTGAGCGGGTGCTTGCAGAGCCAATCAATCTCGTTCGCGCTCGTGTACGACTTCAACCAGGGCTTGAGTGAAAGCGTCATGACCGCTGCGCGCGCGGGACGTTGATGGTCGGCGGGAATCGACTGTGGTTCTATCATGGGTGACCTCCGGTAGTGGCTGGTTGTGGTAGTAAGTTCGGTCTTTTACGGCATCGGGAATGGCCGTGCGGAAATAGGCCAAGCTGCCAATCGGGTGCTTGCCTTTGCGGTGATGGGAATGCAGATGTTTGAGGAAAACTTGCCGGCATAGATCAAGGTCGGCTCCGGCCGCGATGAACTCCGCGGCAATGGTGCCGTCTTCGCCATGCGACCAAGGACGGGCAAGATTTGCGCCGTACACTTGGACAATCGCTTCATCGAACAAACGTATAATCGCAACAGGCGTCGGCTTCGCGCGCGCTACCTCGTCATCTCTATATTCAGGTTCAGGTTGGGGTTCAGGTTCAGGGGGTGCAAAGTCGTGCAAAGTGGAGGATACGGTATTGGATAGGGTATCGGGTACGGTATGCGATACGGTATCAGATTGAGGATTTCTGCTATGTTCAGCCGAAAGCGTATTGGAAGGTGCTTGGGTATGGGATACGGTATGTGAAACCCTATTCGATACGGTATCGGATAGAGTATCGCGGGGCGTCGATGCGCTGCTGCCTGATAGGGTATGGCATAGGGTATCCCATTCCCTATTCCAGCAATCGGCATCCTTGAAAATGAATCGGTGCTTTTGCGGTTGCAGCCCCTGCCATAAGGCTGGGAAGATCTCGTGCGAGCGCATGGCGGCGTTGATGAGTTGGACGCACATTTTGCCGACACGGGAATTTTCGATGGGGTTATGCTCCAGATAGCGCGGCATCAGCAGGTAGGTGCTATCATGGTCATAAAGGGCGAAGCCGCTGGTAATCAGTTCGGCAAGAGTGGCTTCGGCCTTAACCTTATCCCAGCGCAGATCGGTTTCAATATAGCCGAGCGGCAGGCGGAAGCAGCCGATGGCATTGCTATGCTCACCGGTTAAGCAATAGAGCGCGAGCAGCTTGGCCGCGTCGGGCAGCTTTTTGATTCTGTCGTCGTCCCAAAATGTGATTTTAACTTTGCCGTAAATTCGCATGCTGCCCCCTCATGTTCCCGGCCTTAAAGACTGGCTGGGTTTTTGATGGCGGCGATACTTTCTCCGGTATCGGTGGTAGAGGAGCGCAACCATTTCTGCTCGACGTCAAGTACAGCGTTTTCGCCATATAACGGATAGCGGATGATGGCTTTTTTGCTGGCCTGCACCTTCATGTAGATCGGCGGTTTGCCCTCGAAGCGCCATTTTTCAAGAGCCTTGTCTTTGATTTGCCAGCGATCGCAGAGCTGTTTTGGAGTAAGGTAAGATTCTCCCGAGCAGCTGCGCTTCATTTGCTCTTTTACCGTGTCGGAAACGAGCTTGGCGATGTCATCCTTCGTGGTCATAGTGCGTTAACACCGTGATCAATATTAAACCGATTATTGCGTGGCATGGCGTTCCTCCTTCTGCTGTTTGTGATTTTCCGTTTCTGTTAAGAATCGCTCTATGATGGCGATTTTGGCGTAATTCGGGTCGAGCTCGCGGCGCACCCAGCGCACATAGTCGAGAGCGGATAATTCGAGCTGAAGGCAAAGCCCGGCAAGATCGAAGCCGAGTACGCGCCAGCGGCGTTCGTAAGAAAGGAATTTCTCGGCTTCGAGGCCTATTAAGATTTCATCCATCTTGCCGATGGTGACGAGCAAGCCGCTGTTATGGCCGTTGACCCATCGAGAAAAGGTCGAGGGCGCGATGCCGGTCCGCCGACATAATTCGTCGATGGTGATGCCGACAAAGCGGCAACGCGCTTGAATGGAGGCGTAAACCCGGCGTTCCAGGTTGGTCATGGGCTTGGATTCGATAGCGGTTTGCATACTTGTAACTTCTTTGCTGTTTTTTGCATCCTTGCAAAATGGAGTTACAATCGTCAAGAAGAAACTTGCAATGAAATACCAAGATAGTGTAAGATAGGGAAGTTTAGGGATTCATCGTGATGAAAAATATGAGCACAGTCGCCAAGTCCAATACCAAAAAGGATGCCAAGCAGCTTCGTCAGCAGCAAAAAAATTGGCTGGACGATATTCATACTCGCACAGGTGACAGCTATGCGCAGATGGTGGAAGCCTGCAACCTCTTGGCCGCGCGCACTGGGCAGCGCATGATGAGCAAAGAGACACTGCGCCACTTCTATAATAACTATCAGGATGCCTCGAAAGGCCCCGATCGCCTGCTGTCCGATAGAGTGGTTTTCATGCTGTATAAAGTGTACGGGCTAGAGCCGACCTTCGCGCCACATCTGCTCTATGACATGGATAAAGACGATGCCGATATTTCGCCTTATGTGAAACATTGCAAGCAATACATAGCGGACGTATCGATGGCGAAAGGCATCTACCGTATCGATGTGGCTCGTGCTGTGGGAATTGCCGATTCCAAAACGAGCCGACTCTTTAATGACAAGCTAATACGGGGCGTACCACTAGAAACACTGGAGGCGATCAGAGAAAAATTCGGGGTGAATTTCTCGCCGCGTCTTCGAGCTTTCCTTGAAACGGAGGACGATTCCGAGCGCCTGCCGGTGGTAGGATCAATCGAGCTGCGCAGCGGCGAAGATCGGGTATGGATGGTGGCGGAGAGTGACTACAAGCATGTGGCAATCTCACTGCCCTTTCTAAACGCCAAGCAAATACGCGCTGTTGAGTTCGTCGGCCCGAACATTAATCCTTTTGTGCGCGGCGGCATGTTGCTGGTGTATCTGGAAGGCGATGAAAGCATTTCCAAAGCCTGCATCAACCAGACCTGCATCGTGCAGACGATGGATGGCGTTTGGCATCTAAAGGTCGTGAGGCGCAGCGATAAATCGGAGCAGTACCGGCTGGAATCGGTGGTGTCTAACAGTATTGAGGAACACCCTTTGAAGTGCGCCTATAAGATCGAATTAGCGATCATGCCCCGCGCCTAAGCCGCGCCGAGCCTCATTATTATAAAAATTTTCCTGTAAATTAACAAGCGTTTTCAAGCGTTTATATGCGAATAATTCCGCAGTGCGCGGCGTTTTCGTGTTGACGGTGCAGTTTTTATTTGCAAGGATGCAAATAGCAACAAAGTTACATTCATACAAGCAATGAAGCACCCGCAGGATACCCGCATGAAAACACACATTTTTTACACCCGCCTACCAGATGAAAACGACGTGCCGTTGCACTTCCATACCATTGAAGTGAGCGGGCGACATCTGCTGGCCGATGGCGAATCGTTGCACGAATTAGACGGCTATACGCGCCCATCGATAGAAGACGGAGGGACGTATGACGCAGCTTTGGTTTAACGTGTGGGAAAAGACCACGCAGCATCCGGCCACAAAAAAGCCGGTGCAGGAAAGGCGCATCGAGAGCGAGGCGCTCGCTTCCTACGATGACGCGATGCAGGAGCTGGATGATTACAGCGATAGCTGGCATCGCCACGGTTTTTCCTATTATGGCACTTACTGCCATGAGATCGACGCCGGTGGCAAGACATTGGGCGTCACGTTTCATGATGATTTAGCAGACGAATTGCAGAACTGGGTACGCGAACGCGATGAAGATGCGCGCGGGTACTGCGAAGCTGGCACCTTGTCGGCGCATCAGCTCTGTGATGTCGGGAGGGCGGCATGAACGATGTGATGGAACACCCAGCTACACAGCCGACGCTACAGCAATTCTACCCCGCCTCCACCGTGCTCGATTGCCCGGAATGCGGCGGTCACATGGTGTTGCGCAAAAGCTCGAAATATCCGAAACCGTTTTATGGCTGCGTTCATTATCCACTTTGCCGCGCCACGCACGGCGCGCATCCCGACGGCAGGCCGCTTGGCAAACCGGCTAATGCAGAAACAAAGCAGTGGCGCATCGCCGCGCATGCCGCACTCGACCCGCTTTGGGGACGCGACGATGAAGGAGTGCATTGTCAAATCCAGAAACGCCAGCGCCGCGTGATTTATGCGTGGTTGGCTGAACAGCTCGGCATCCGTAATGTCGGGGAAGAATGCCATATCGCCATGTTCAATAGCGAGCAGTGCCAGCGCGTGATCGAGGCTTGCAAGGGTATCACCCGCCAGCAAATTCTGAATTGGCAAGCTGCCCGTATGCCGCAGCCGCAAAAGAAGCGTCACCGGAGGCCACCGCGCTATGCTCACTACTGATAAAATCGTCATTCGCTCATCGAGCCTGCCATCGTATGCGGATTGCTCGCGCCGCACGGCCGGAAAGTTGCTGGCGAAAGAACTCGCAACGCTCGGCATTACGCTACGCGAAACGTCGCAGGGCGTGGGTGCGGCACTCGGCAGCAGCACCCACCAGGCCGCAGCCTATTCGCTGAACAGCAAAATTAATGACGGTTCGCTGGGCAATGCCACGCATGCGATGGATCTGGCCTTCGAGCTGTATCACGAAATCCAGAAAACCGAAGGCATCGTATATGACGGTTCTACGCCCACCTATGACCGGGCGGAATTGCAGCTGAAAACGCTGGTTAACTGCTATCGCAAATTGGTTGCACCCGGCATCGAGCCGGTGGAGGTGGAAGTACGGCTGGAAGCCGATATTGGCGATGGCTTTGTACTGTCCGGGCAATTCGACGTGCGCGAGGCTATCACCATCCGCGATTTGAAAACCGGAGCGGCCAGCCGCGCCCATATCTCGCAATATGGCAGCTATGCGTTGCTTTGCCGGGTGCATAAGCGCTCGGTGGAGAAGATTGTCGAGGATTACCTGCCGCGCAAGAAAGAGCCGGAGCCTGAATATTTTTACTATGACGCGGAGGTGGCAGTGAACGCCGCGCGCGCCATCCTGAAACGCATAAAAGATGATGTGGCCGCATTCCGCGAAAGCGGCGAGCCCACCTCTTTTATCGCCAACCCGCAATCAATGCTGTGCTCCGACCGCTTTTGTCCGGTGTGGGGAACGGCATTTTGCCGCGAACATAAAAACAAAGGAGAAAAGGAATGACACAGGAACAACTGTCCGACCAGCAGCAGAAAAAGGCGCAGACCTTACTGGATATGCTGGAAAAGCCTACCGTCTTGGAACGCTTCAAGGGGATGGCGACGCAATATATCGACGCCGAGCAAATGGTGCATCTGGCGATCGAATGCGTAAAGCGCAAGCCGACGCTGGGCGAATGCGACCACCTCACGGTACTGGGCGCATTCGTCACCTCGCATTCCGTGGGGTTGAAGCCGAACACCATACTCAATCACGCCTATGTGATTCCCTATAGCAAATGGACGCTCGACGATAGCCGCCCGAAAGGGCAGCAATGGGTGAAATCTGCGCCGGAGTGCAATTTCCAAGTCGGCTATAAAGGCTACTCCGCGCTGTTTCACCGCACCGGCAGAATCAAGGATTTCTTTGCCAGCGATATACGCGAGAACGATCATTATCTGTGTGAAATGGGAACCAATCCCCATGTAGAGTTCCGCAAAAACCTGCGTGATCGCGGCGAGCTGATTGGCTCGTTTTGCCACATCAATTTCTTGAATGGTGGTCAGGCGGTGCAGGAATTGACGCTGGCGGATATCGAGGCGGTGCGTAGCACCTCTGAAACCTATAAAAGCCTGCAAAAAGCGCTGGAAGTTGCCACGCGTAAGAATGACCAAGTGAAGATCGACGAGGCACAGCGCAAGCTGGCCGAAACGCCGTGGGTGAAGTGGCAGGATATCATGTGCATGAAGCCCGCCATCAAACGGCTGGGCGGTAAATCCGATCTTGACCCTGCGGTGGCGATGGCGGCGGAAGCTGAAAGCCTGTCCGATATGGGGCAGATGAATTTCAAGGCCATCGCGGATGCGCGGAACACTAACGAAGTGTTCGACATCATCAATGCGGAGAAAGACCGCGCCGCCTTGGAAGCGCCTAGCGACCAGCCGATGCCGGTCATAAATCTTAACGACAAAACCGGAAAGCAGCCGGTCGCGGCAGCGGCAAAGCCGAATGGCAAAGCCAATCCCGCCGACGCAGGCCCGCCCGCAGGTCATCCTGCATCTTTAACCCGCGACACTGGAGGATTTTAGTCATGACCATCACCGTCACCATTAATAATTATCGAAAAATCAAAGAGGCCCAATTTTCCATCGCGCCGATGGCGCTGCTGGTGGGCGAAAATGAAAACGGCAAATCGAGCATTGCGCAGGCAGTGGCACTTGCCGCCTCGCAACAGCCGCTGCCAAAGCAGATTGCCAAAAAAGATGCAAAGCAGCTAGTGCATGATGGCGCCAAGAGCGGCATGGTGGTGCTAGAACGCGAAGGCATCACCAGCGTCATCACATGGCCGCTGGCAGAATGTAAGCTGTCCGGCCAGGGCAAGCCGGTCAAAGCATCGGAATTTGCGGTAGGCTTAAAGAGCATATCCAGCCTGTCGAATACCGAAAAGGTGGGTTATTTCATCGGGCTGCTCAAAGCCAATCCCACGCTCGACGATCTCAAGGCCAAGCTGCCGAAAAGCATGGACACGAAGCTGCCGGAAATATGGGAGCAGATTACAAAATCCGGCTGGGACGAAGCGCATGCGACCGCCAAAACCGAGGAAGCCGAGCTGACCGGCAAATGGAAAGGCGCAACCGGCGAGCAGAAATGGAACGTATCCACCGCCGGCGACTGGCGACCTGAAATATGGCAGCCCGATCTGGAGCGCGCGGAGCGGCAGACGCTGGAAATCAATTATGCCGAGGCGAAAAAAGCATTTGAGGATGCGCTTAAATCGGAAGGCGCTCAGGCATTCGATCGCACCCAGGCACAAGCGCAAGCCGACAAGCTGCCGGAATTCGAGCAGCAGGTGAAGGATGCGCAGAAAGCGTTAGAAGATGCGGAAACCGCGCACTTGCAGCTCTCTGACGAGCTGAATGAGCTTGGTTATACCGGCGACGACCCGCTGACCTGCCCGGATTGCAACGCCCAGCTTACACTCAATAACGAGCACCAGCTGGTACATGCGGAAGCGGTCAATCCCGATGCGAAAGACCGTTATCACGAGCTCGGCAAGCTGCTCAAAGATTCAGCTGCGGAACTTATCCGGCTGCGCGAGGTATCAACGCTGGCGCAAGTTCGCATGACCAGCGCCGACGAAGCCAGCGCGCGGCTGCAGGGTGTGGACGTGGAAACGGAAGCCACCGGCAATACCGCGGAAGCGAAAGCTGCCTATGTACTAGCCGAGCAGCGGCTGGATGCCTTTAATACCGTCGAACGCGCGCGCCAGCTCTACGAGCAAATCCTGACGCAAAAAGATTTGGTTGCTGCGCTCAGTCAAAATGGCGTGAGAAAAAACAAGCTCGACGACCAGCTCAAGCGCTTCAATGAAGAAGTGATGAAACCGCTCAGCGTGGCGTTTGGCTGCGAGCATGTATGGCTCGATGCTGATCTGTCACTGCTGCGTGGCAATCGCGCGCTTCACCTGCTGTCACGCTCGGCACAGTTTGCGGCCAACGCCATCATGCAGGCGGCAATTGCAATGGCTGACCGCTCCGAGCTGCTGGTGATCGACGACATGGACGAAATCAATGACCGCCGCAACCGCGCCGGATTGATGGCGATGGTGCAGGCCACCGGCATCCCCGCGCTAGTGTGCATGGCAAAACGTCCAGAAGAAAACGCGCCAGATCTGGCAGCGCGTAATTCAGGCCAAACCTACACCGTCATCGAAGGCATAGTGCAACCCTATGCCCAGGCTAAGGAGGCCAGTGCTGTATGACTACATTACCCCAGCAAATTCTGGAAAGTTCCGTCAAGGAGCTTCATCAGCTCAAAGATCGACACGAAGGCACGTTAGCCGCTGTGGTGATCGATCAGGAAATCCGGCTACGACAGCAGACGGACACGCTGAACAAATTAAACCGCGAACATATCGACCGCATCGAGGGCGGCGGATGAAAAACTGATTTTCCACATACAAGGGGGCACACATGGAAACCACTATAATCAACCAGCCGAAAGGCAGACTTACAAAAACCATCGTTGATAACGCGCAGCCAAAAGATCGCCGCTATCATATTCAGGATTCTGAAATACCAGGCTTCTCGATTAAAATAGAGCCGAGCGGTTCCAAGATTTACGTTTTGGATTACCGCTCTGGCGGCGGCGGCAGACGTGCGCCGAAAAAGCGTATTAAGATCGGCAAGCACGGTGTTTTTACGTTGGAACAGGCAAGAATACGGGCGAAGGAATACCTCGCCAAAATTATTCTGGGTGCTGACCCCGCCGAAGAACGTGATGATGAGCGTGGGAAAAATCTATTTAAGAACGTCGCTGCGCGGTATCTGACTGAGTATGCGCCTCACCACAATAAACCTTCAACGGTGAAGGGGAAAAAACATGTGATGGAAGGGGCGATACTGCCGCATTTTCGCAATATGTATATTGAGGATATTGCGCGCAAAGATATTCAGGAATGGCACGGCAAGCTGCATAAAACACCGATTAATGCGAATCGCGGACTAGCTACCATATCGCACATGATGAGTGTTTGCGAAGATTGGGGGCTCCGCGCACAAAACAGCAACCCTTGCCTCGGCATCAAACGTTATCGTGAAAATAAGCGCGAGCGTTATCTGAATGAGGCAGAACTCCGCAGGCTTATCGAAGCCATCAACCAAGCCGAGGAAGGTGGCACCGAGGAACGCAGCATGATGATCTTTTTCCGGCTGCTGATTTTTACCGGCGCACGGCAAGGGGAACTGCTCACCGCCAAATGGGATTATGTCAATTATGAGGAGAACACATTAGACCTCCCCGATTCCAAAACGGGAAAGAAAAAGATAAATTGCTGCCCTGAGGCAATGGCAGAAATCGCCAAACTTGAACGTGTAGTCGGCAATCCATATCTATTCCCAGCATATTTTATTGGAGTACCAGAAAAGCTCGGCAGACATCATTCGCCGCCGAATGAAATGTGGCATCGCATTTTAGAGAAAGCTGAAATCAAGAATTTCCGTAAGCATGACCTGCGCCATGCGTTTGCCTCATTCGCTCTCATGGCCGGGTTAACACTAGAGGAAATCGGGCAGCTTTTAGGGCATCTGACACCGCAAACCACAAAACGATATTCGCATCTGGTGGATTCTCATCGGAAGAATCTCAGCAATGCCGTTGGTTCGCAGATCAGCTCGATATTGCAAACGAAAGATGAGAAAATTGTTAATCTCTTAACACGAAGGAACAAATAATATGGAAGAAACAGAATATCAAAATACAATGCAGGCAATAAAGGCCGTAATGAATGCCGTAAATTCGGTTCAGAAAATTATAATGGCGGGAACGGAATTTGTGATTTTGCCCAAGCAGCAATTTGATGGAATCGTATCGGTCGCAGAGCTGCTTTTTAAGTCAGGAAAAAGATTGAATTATCTTGAACATAAAATCGATCAGGTGCAGAAAAACCAATCCAGCACCGCTACAATGGTTGCAGAGACAAACAATAAAAACCCGGATGCGCTGCTTACGCAGAAGCAGGTGGCAGATGAATGGGGCATTACGGTAAAAGCATTAGAAAAGTGGAGGTTTAGCGGCGGTGGCCCCCCTTATGTGAAGCTGGGGAAATCTCGCTGTTCAGCCGTGCGTTACCGCAGAAAAGATATTAAGGAATATGTAGAGAGTTTTACGCGGGAACACACAACCCACCATAGCAATATGTAATAGTGAGCTTCCCTACAGTTCCCTATTAGACTATCAAAATCCTAAATACTCACGTTTCTGCATCAGTAACCAAATGGCAGGCACATTGGACAGGCCAGCACAAAGATTCACAGGGGAGTATCTGGAAAAGTTGACTTTCGGCATCTTACTGATTTACATTGAACTACGGGGAAAGATAGGCCACTATTGCGATTCATTTTGAGGATATGCAGACCGTCTCAAAATCCGGTACCGCGAGGTGTGTCGGTTCGATTCCGACCGGGGCACCATTTCGGACTTAGGTTTTTAAAAACCGGTTCGATTCCGGCTGCGACAAAGACTTGCGGCTGGTTCTATATTTCAGAAATTTGGCGATACCCATTTTGATGCTTAGTCGTACTATTTGATAATAATCAATAAGATAAGTGGTTCTATCAAATCCGCCACAAACTCTTAACTTTTATTATTCTAAACAATCTATATTATTGAAGCAGCAATATTAAAAGGGCACTTATGACTGACCAATCCGAAATGTCCAAATACATCGATATCGATAAATATCATCGATACGAAGAAGGCCATCCAGGTTATGGCGAAATGATGAATACAGTTCTTAATAAAACCATCGGTACGTTTGGCGGAAAAATCGGAAAGATTTTAGAGATTGGTGCGGGAACAGGAAATTATACTCGCCGCATTGGAGAAACGCATACAGCACATGTGGACGCGATTGAAATCGACTCCGGATGCAATGACTATTTAAAACATAAAATGGATTCTGGTGAAATTCAGAACACGCATTTGATGACTGATGATTTTCTGCGTTGGGCAACGGATAGAGATAACGGCTACAACGCTGTAAATACTACGTTCGCGGATCATCATTTTTCGCCTGAGCAAAAACCACAATTTTTAGAGCGCATTTCCGCTTTGTTGAAACCTAACGGTGAATACGTGCTGGGTGATGAATTTTTACCCCCTCACAACGAATCTAATCCTGCTGAGCGCGTAACCGCGCAAGTTCAGTATCATGGCATGGTAATCGAAGAAGCATTCAAGGAAGGCAAAGTAGAATTGCCTAACCTTGAGCTTGATGCATTGATTTCCGGGCTACGCACCACCGTTCGATTTATTCAGCAAACCGTTCCGGAAAAACGTGATGAAACCTTCCAAAGCGCGGAAGGAAACAGCTCTTGCAATCAATCTGGTGTTGCGGAATTACAAGGATTAATTACTCGCCTTCAAAAAACTGCCGATCAGCCATTGCAAAATCCAGAGCAATCGTCCTCTGAACAACTACCTGAGAAGCGTCATGCTTTTATCGAGAGGCTGCAAAGCTTAGCCAAGCAATTACGCGCGTCCCACCAACCCGGCCTGGAAGAGGATTTCACGCAAGGCAAAGTTGGCGGCGATTACAAAATGACTGTGCGTCAATATGTAAAATATCTTGATAAGGCAGGATTCAAAGCAGTTGGATATTTTGAAGGCCCTAAGCCCGTGGGTAAAATTCAGGACTCTTTGGATGAAGGTGCCGGAATGAAACCTATTGCACTAAATGGACAAGATCATGCCGGTGGCGTATGGGTTATCCGCGCATTGAAACAACAAGCTTCTCGCGATATCTCCCCTGTTCGGCAGTAAACAAATTCTCCTTTCTAAAAATTCTTGCCCATGTCTGAAAATCCTCGATAATCTCCAAAATCCGGTTCGATATTACTCCGCGCTGGTGCACCATTTAGGAACATATTTGTAAAAATGTGTTCGAGTCCGCTTCAGCTAAAGACTGGTGGCGGTTCTAGGCTTTAGGAATCAGAAACACCGATTTCAACTGATATTTGCAAGGAATTATACATTTCAATTGGATGAGCGGCTCTAGGTATTATGAAAAATTTTGAACCCGCAGAGCTATTGGGTAGTAGCATAATCTACTCTCATGAAAAAAATCTTATTAAGGAAATACTCCGAAAAAATACTGAGAGCTTCTATGTTTATTTATTAGGTCATCCTAATGGTGTCCCATTTTATGTAGGCAAAGGCAAAAAAGAGCGAGTTTTTTGCCATGAAGCTGATGCCATCAACACCCATCACAAATCCTACAAACTGAACACAATCCGAGCGCTCCATAAAGGGAAGATGCCGGTGTATTATTATATCGATAGCTTCCATTCCAATGAAGCAGAAGCTCATACCCGCGAACGCTTTCTAATACAAAGCATAGGTCGCCATGATTTAAAAACCGGGCCGTTAACCAACTTGACAGACGGTGGCGAAGGCGCGTCAAATCCCTCAGAAGAATCGCGTCAAAAACATCGTGATACGCTTTATGGGACAGAAGGTGAAGATGAGCGCAGCATTGCAAACCGTTTTTTTATGAAATTAATGGCTGTTGAATCAGTGCCTATTAAACCAGCGGCCAATTTCAAAGCTGAGCCATTATCACCAATGAATAAACCCCTTAAGAATTTTACTCCCCGTATGGCGGCTGCTCTTGCGGCTAGTGCCATTGCCAATCGTATTATGCTTGAAGATGGCTGCATCATACCACGGCAACTTTTTTTAAAGGGTAAAGAATACCTTATTGAAAATGGTGTTGGTAAAGACATTTTGAAAGTCGAAATTGCTTTAATAATATCTTCGCCTAACCCACGAAATGAGGTCTTTAAGGTATTTGATCGAGGAATAGACTACATACTGGAGAATATAGACAACTCTTTGCTCTTAGATGCAGGAGTGCTAATGCCTTCGGTACAATAATTCTTTCAATCTACTAAAACCCAAATAAACTCCAAAATCCGGTTCGACATTACTCCGCACTGGTACACAAATATTTTGAGATGACGAAAATGCCCCGCCCCAATCTTTTTATCGTAGGTTCATGGAAGGCGGGCACAACCTCCCTGTATCATTATCTGGACGCGCATCCCGAAGTGTTTATGTCTGCGCTGAAGGAGCCGCACTATTTTGTGCATAACAGCCGGTTTCGCCCCCGCATGTTCTGGAAAGAATCGTCCTACCTGCGCCTGTTCAACAAAGCAGGTTCCGCCAAAGCCATAGGTGAAGCCTCCGCCTATTATTTCTGCATGCCCGAATCCGCCAAAATGATCCACGATTTCAACCCGGACGCAAAAATCATCATCATGCTTCGCCATCCCGTGGACACAATCTACGCGTTTCACTCGGAATCCATTTTCCTCGGCCGCGAAAACAGGGATTTCGCAACCGCCCTCGCCTATCAGGAAACCCACACCGACCGCATGCCCCACTATCTCGACCTTATTTGCTGCTGGCCGGATAGAATACAAACCTATTGGGATTTATTCGGCAAAGACCAGGTACATATCATCTTCTTCGAAGACCTGGCCAATGCCCCTGCCAGCATGTACCAAAAACTACTCGCATTCCTAGGCCTCAGTCCGGATTTTGAACCCGATTTCAGCATCCACAATCCAAGCAAGGCTCCCCCCTCACGCCTGTTCTCGCGCATATCCGCCAATCCTCTGGTGATCATGGCCATGCAGGCCGCCAGCCTTTCCATGCCGCTGGCCGAAAAAATCAATGATTTCCGCAAAACAAAACTCCAGCGGCAGGCAAGACCCCCGCTCGATCCACAGCTCGCAGCCCAATTAGCCACAGCCTTCAGCCCCACCATTGACAGGCTCTCGCAAATGCTGGGCAAAGACCTGTCGCACTGGAAAAAGAAATACCCCTTACCTGCGGTCCAGCCGCCTCAATAAGGTATAAAGCCTGTTTTCCAGCGCCCCGAACAGCAAACACCCCGCAGCTACGGTAAGCAGGGCAAAGCATAAAAAAACCAGCTCATTGCCTTTGTATCCCGCGAAATACGTAAACAGCGCATTGATAACGGATACATGCAGCAAATACATGCCATAAGACCAGTCCCCTGTTTTCTTAAAAGCCCGCTGCAGCCTGTTCATCCTGAAGTCCACCTTCGCAGCCACAAGTATCAGGCAGGAAAACGCAACACCCAGCAGCAGGTTTCGCACGCACACCACCTCCCTCGCCTCATCCGGCCCTATCGCCAGCACAGCCCCCATGCTCAAAACAAACACAACCGCCAAAGCAGTGAAATGCTTGCGTGTAACCACCCCTGAAAGCTGCCGCGCCATCATCCCTAAAACAAAAGGAAGCCCATACGACGCAGCCCAGATCAAAGCAAATGTCGGCATCAAAAGCTCCACCATCGTATTGAAATACGTGACGTCCGCCCGAAGCGCAAAAGCACAAAACGCTAACAGGCAAAACCACGCCGCAGGCATCCACACCCGAATCTTTTCCGGCAGCAGCGCCATTGCCGCCAGCACCATATAAAAAAACACCTCATACACCAGTGTCCACTCCACCCACAGCGGGTAATCAATAACTCCCCGCGGCAGCAGGCTAAGCGCCGGAAGCGCAATGGACAGCGTCGTATTCCCAAGCATAAGCGCAATGCAAACCGCAAGGAAAAACCCCGGATAAATCCGCAAAATCCGGTGCCGCAAAAAGATGAGCGCCCCCTTTTCCGGCTTCCATAAAACAAACCCCGAAATCACGAAAAAAAGCTGCACCCCAAAACTGCCATACACCCAATAAGGACTGTCCAGCAGGTGTATGCCAAGCCGCGACTGCGAATAATGCGAAAAATGATACAGCAGCACCGAAAAAACAGCACAAGCCCGCAACATCTGGATACCGGGAAAAACCTTCACTTCTTTTGGGTGCTTGCGTTATGCGCCACCGCCGCCTTCACCAGCGCCTTAAACGCTTTCGCGTCCACCACTTCGCCCTCATGAATATCAATTACCCGCCGCGTATTGCCTTCAAGGCTCGCGTTGAACAACCCCGCCGGGTCAGCAAGCGCCGCCCCCTTCGCAAAGGTAAGCTTCACCACCTTCGTATAAGACTCACCCGTGCAAATAATCCCATGCCGCGCCCACACAGGCGTGCCCATCCATTTCCATTCTTCCACGATGTGCGCATCGGATTCTAAAATCAACCCCCGCATCCGCGCCAAAGCCTCCCCGCGCCAGCCCTTCAAATCCTTGACCCGCTGGTCAATCAGCTTCGAGGCTTCCGCCCCGCTCGCCTGTCCTTCTTTCGCAGCCATCATCTCCCCCTTTGCATAAGCCGAATATTTTACGTATCATAACCTCCCATGAAACGCATCTTCTTTGCCTTCCTGCTGCTAAGCGCCGCCCCCGCCTACGCCGATTGCGCAGGCCGCCCCGACACGCAAACCCATATAACCCTGGAGCGCGTCAGCACCCCTGTGTATGACGCGGCGGGCAACGCCTTCAAAGGCTGCCTCCTGCACGCAAACGGCGAAATACTGGGCTACGCCGTGGAAGCTCCCCTCTGCCAAACCGCCCCCGGCACCCCGCTCGACGTGCGCCTGTCTTATGGCTGCTGCGACACCGGCCCCAACTCCGGCGACAGCGAATGCATCATCCGCTCGCACGAAAACCCGCCCGCCCACGGCAATGGCGTCGTCGTGCATGCGCAGTAAGCGTTATCATAAATAGCTATAGGACCCCACCATGCGTAAATCACTCCTGCTGCTTGCCGCCCTTCTGCTGCCACAAGCCGCCTTCGCCGCCCCCACGTTGCGCAACTTCGATTTCCGCCATTATTTCCTCACGCCCCCGTCCGAGTTCAGCAGCTGCCCGCAAACCTGCAAAGATAACCCAGACAGCAGCTCCTGCCCCGACGGCCTGAACTTCACCGTAAACTACATAGACACAGCCCCCGGCAGCCCCGAATATGCAATCGTCAATGGCAGCTCCTGCCTCACCGGCACCGCTGGCCCCGACATCCACGACATTTACACCATGCAGCCCGACGGCACCGTCAAAACCATATCGCTGCCAACCCCGGCTCCCAAAACCACCGGCGCCCTTTTCGGCAACACCAACTACACCGTTGAATGGAAAAATGATGAGCTGGTCGAAACCCACAGCGACACCTCCGGCCGCCCCGAACCGCTTGTGATCCACTACCAGCTCAAAGACGGCGCCTTCGTAATCAGCATCATCGAAGCCGCGCCGATGTATAAAACCAGCTACGACTGCACCACCGCCAAAGAAGAACAGGACAAAGCCGTCTGCTACGTTCAGGAACTCGCAGACCTCGATATCCAAATGAATACCCTTTACCAAGCCAAGCTCGCAAGCGCCACCGAGTCCGAAAAAGCCAGCCTCGCCCAATCCCAGCAAAACTGGCGCGAACACAGGAACCAGGAATGCACCATCTACAAATGGTGGGTGGATTGCCTCAAAACCTATTATGACAAACGCATCGAAAACCTTAAGTAATCAACTGAATTAAAACGAAATACCACCAACAACAAAATCGTAACAGTTGCATGCTATACTAAACGCAATCACCAACATGGTTGCGCCAGTGCCCGAACCCAGAATCACCATCAAGAGCTTCTCCGGCATGCAACACCAGCACACGCCCGGAAGTCCCCTGCCCAAAAATTACGACTGGGCCGCAGCCGCAATCCCCAAACTCGAAACCGAACTGCGCGACACCCAGCTCATGTGCCCCGATATGGTGAACGCCTTCCTCAGCAACCCCGGCAGCCCCGGCTTTCTCCAGCTCACCGAATCCGCTGTGCGCGCGCAGGGCAGTGTCACCGTCGCCCATGCGTTTGGCTTGCGCAGCGGCGGCGCAGAGGCGGAAATCGGCGTCGAAATATTTCACTCCCCCTATACGCAAACCGGCAAGGATCTGGGCAACATCATCGCCCATGAACTCGCCCATGTCGGCGACCATATCCGCAACTACGGTTTTAAGACCGACGGCAAGCCAGTGCCCGTACCCGTGGGCCTGCATTCGCATGCGCGCCTGTTCCGCCTCTGCGCCTCGCTCGACAAAGCACTCGAAGGCCCCTCCTGCCTTATCCCCAAGCTGGAAAAAAGAATCGCCGACGCCAACTACGCACCCGAAAAACACAAATCCGAATTATTCGCCGCCACCGTCGAACATTACGTGCAAAACCCCACCTCCGTGCCCGCCTGCACCGCAACGTATATTGAGCATGCCTTCCTGCCCGACATGCGCCTGAAGGCCGACGGCCACAGCGCCCGCCGCGCCAAGCTGGAAATGGATTACCTGAATCCCCGCCGCGCCAACGTGCCCGACCCGCAGCTTGCCGCCGTCCTCGACACATTACTGGTGGACAAACCCCTCGATGCAAACCAGCGCGCCTACCTGCGCGCCCACCAGACCGAAGCCCGCCGCGCCGTCATTGACCAGGTGCTGGACGCCGTCCCCGCCATGGAACACGCCAACCGCTTCACCGACCCCACCAGCGGCGGCCCTCTTATGAAGCGTAGCGCCGCGCGGGAAACCTAGCCTTTTTATCCGCGTGCGCACCAAATGGGTTACTACCGAAGCCCGCTACAAATCTTGCGCACGCCATCAAAGCCTTCATCGCAAGCTTCCCCAACTTCAGAATTCTGGAAATCCTGCCCTAGTACCTGCGCAAATGCAGCGGCACAAAAAACAAAAACGGAATCAGCGCATACATACTCAGCGTCACGTCGCGGCTATAGGCCGAAATCCCGATTGCCACTCTATATAGCACCGCCCCAAACACGCCGCGCTGCAAGCTCTTGCGCATAAACATCGCCGTCACAAATTCCATGGCAAGTCCCCCGCGGTAATAGGCGTAATACCGCATGCCTGAAAAACTAAGCGACGCCAGAACCATCGTCACCCCAAAGAAAATCGCCGCCACTTCCGTATCGGGATACGCCCCCAGCACCTGCGTGGGGAACGGGATAAACGCAAGGAACAGCAAAAACAAATTATTCAGCCACAGCAGCGTATGCGTCGAATGCTTGATGCCATGGAACAACGCATGATGCGCAACCCAGAACATGCTGATCAGGATAAAGCTGAACATATAGGTGATGAAATACGGCGACATCGCCGCCAGCCGCGCGTACAGCTCCACATCCATATCCCCGCCCGAAACCTTGGGAACCTGAAAATTAAACACCAGCAGCGTAAGCACGATCGAAAACACCCCGTCGCTAAACGACTCGATGCGCGACTTGCTCATAATGGGGTACTCAATCATGCTGCTTCCCGTCTTTCAGCAAGGTGGGCACGCGCCGGAACTGGTCTTTCCACCACGACGCCGACTGGTAATACGCAATCGCGTCTTCCTTCGCTTGCGCCCCCACCTTGGGGTCGGCCTTCATCGTGGGCCAGTCATACTGCTCAACACTGCGCTTAGGCGCAAGCACCGTAAGCGCATCATTCTTCACCAGCCCCACCTTCTGGAAATTACTGATAAACGCATGTGGCGTCTCGGCGCTTCCATCCAGCAGGTTCTCGCCATAAAACTTCGTGTAATAGCTGAAATTCAGCATGCCCAGCAGCGTCGGCGCCATATCAATCTGGCTTGCAAGCTTCGAGTATTTCGCAGGCTTGATCGTGCCCGGCGCATAAAAAATCATCGGGATATGGTACTTATGCGAATCCAGCTCCGCCTTGCCGCCCGCGCCCGCCGTATGGTCTGCCACAAAAATAAAAATCGTATCCTTGAACCACGGCTTTTTCTTCGCGTCTTCCACCAGCTTGCCCACCGCGTAATCGGCGTATTTCACGCCGCCAAACCGCCCGGTATGCGAATCAATATTGATGCGCCCCGCCGGATACGTATACGGCCTGTGGTTGGACGTGGTCATAATAAGTTGCATGAACGGCTTGCCGTTTTTAAACGATGCATCCGCCTCGCGCAAAGCCCGGTCGAACATGTCTTCATCGCAAATGCCCCACACATTTGCAAAATGCACTTCGCTGCTGCTCATCACATTGCGGTCAATCACGTTAAACCCGTTCGCTTCAAAGAACGCGTTCATGTTGTCGAAATACCCGTACCCGCCATAAATAAACGACGTATCGTACCCCCGGTCCTGAAACACAAAACCCAGCGAGAATAAATTCCCGTTATCGGGCCGCCTGATAATGGATTGTCCCGGCGTCGGCGGAATCGAAAGCGTCAGCGCTTCCAGCCCCCGCACCGTGCGCGTGCCCGTGGCATACAAATTATCAAAAAACAACCCCTCGCCCGAAAGCCTGTCGAGGTTTGGCGTAAGCTTCGCTTCGCTGCCAAACACGCCCATATAATCCGCGCTCATGCTTTCCATCACGACCAGCACCACGTTCTTGTGCTTCTCCGCGCCTTTCGCCTTCACAATGCGTGTAAGGTCAGCCCCGTCTTTCGTCACAAACGGCTGCCCTTCTTCGGAAAGCAGCGCCCGCGCCTGCGCGCTCACATCGCTGTTTTTTTCGTTGGCATAAAAACGGTCATAGCTGATCTCGTTATTACCCGCCGCATAGAACAAATTATAAATCCCGCTATCGGCAACTTCGCTGGCTTCCGCGTTATCGGCCATTGCGCCCTGGTCGTTGCTGCTTGCCACATAAAGCAACCCGCACACCGCAACCCCGGCTAAAAACACCCCCAGCCGCACCCGGAACCCCTCCGGCTTCACGTTAAGCGGAAAGAACAGCTGGCTCACCCAGTTCAGGATCCCCGCCACCACAGCAATTGCCGCAATCAGCCACGCCACGGGGTACGACTCGGTAATATTGCCTACCACCTCCTGCGTATAGATCAGGTAATCCACCGCGATAAAGTTGAAGCGCGTCGTAAATTCGCTCCAGAACAAATGCTCCGCCACCGCGTCAAACAGCAAAATGAAACTATAGAAAAGCCTGAGGCCCGTATCGAACCTGCGGTCAAAGCGGCTGCCCTGCCACGATTTGGGCAGCACCAGATTATAAAACAGCACCGGCATCAGCACAAACGCCGCCGTCACCACGTCGAACCACAGCCCGAACGCCATCACCTTGAAAATCTGCGCGGGCGTAAACTCAACGTCCGACAGCCCCCGTGCCAATAACGAAAGCCGGAGCAAAGTCTGAACCAAAAAGAAAATAGCCGCAAACGGCACAAGGCGCTTAAAATGCATGTACATCCCTTTAAGAAAAAGCACAGCGCTGGTGTACAGCGGATTTACTTAGGCGGCAACACCTGTATCTGGGCGATGCAGTACCGCCCGCCGCCCATGCTCAGCCCCACCACCCCGCGCACGGTCTGCCCGGTCATGAACTCTGCCGTGGAATCACACAGGCGGTAATAGCCCATTGGCTTGCCGCCGTCTGCCGCAGGCGCCGAAACCTTATTGCAAAAATCACCCTTATAATTCGCATCCAATGGCGCCACCGCCGCAATTTCCAGCACCACCACCGGCACCAGCACGTGTTTTTTATCCACCGGGTTGACCATTTCTTCCTGCATCACCGCATGAATCATCCCCGTCACGCTGCACACCGTCGCATCTGCCTTGGGCGCCGTTTGCGCCCATGCCGCCCCCGCCCAAAGCCCAAAAACCACCGCCAAAGCGGCCTTTACCCCCAAAACCTGCATATTGCCTCCTTAACGCGTGAATTCTCTGGCAAAAAATGGGGCAACCAAACCTACTTGTCCACTGAAAACACTGCAATAACATCAGTATATTATGCAAAATTATAACCAAAATTTAACCATTTTAATTTAGGCTAAATGGTGGATATGTGTCTAAACCCCAGCTCATAGCGTAACTTAGCAGCCATGCCGCGCCCCAGGACCCGCGATTTACAGAAGGGTTTTTCGCTGATTCAGGTGAGCCTTTTGCTCGCCATCAGCGCCATGGTGCTGGCCGCCAATCTTCCCGGCCGCGACGCCGGCGACTATAACCAGAAAGTCCTCGATAACATTTACAAGCTCGACAAGATCGAGTCCGCCATGCAGGCCTATATGGCGTCTAATGGCCGCCGCCCCTGCCCTGCCGACGGGCAGTATGACGTAAACAACCAAGCCTTCGGCTGGGAAGCCGGCCACACCACGCCTAACAACCCCATCCCCAGTTGCGAAGGCGGCAGCCCCGTCGCCTCCATGGGTCCCGATAGCGGAACGGGTAACGTCTATGGCGGCACGGTGCCCACCAAAACACTGGGCCTGCCCGACGACTACGCCTTCGACGCGTGGGGCCGCCGCTACACCTACGTGGTGGACAAGCGCGCGACGGTGAATGAAACCTGCTACAAAATGGGCACCACCAACACCCCCGGCGCCATCAACATCCAGTACAAAAACACTTCCGGCACCATCGTCGAAACCGTAAGCAGCATGTACGCCTATATCAGCCACGGCGCCGACGGCCATGGCGCGTGGCCCCCGCAAGGCAGCACCGTCGCAGGCCGCATCAACCGCAACAGCACCGACGCCGACACCATGCAAAATGCGGGCGTGAATGCCAGCTTCACCTCCAACAACACCCTCTTCACCGCCAACAAGGTCAAGCGCGACCGCACCGCCACCTTCGACGACCTGGTCTACTACCACCGCGACACCCGCAACACCTGTTGCATCGGCGATGCCTGCAACCTCTTCAATCCCGGCGCATTCAGCATGCAGGGCACGAACGTAAACGATAAAAACGGCACCACCACCACCATGATAGACATCAACGGCGACGGCATTGACGACATGGTGGTCGCCGCGCCCTACGCCCACCCCGGCGGCAGAGTAGACGCAGGCGCCGTCTACGTCACCTTCGGCACACGCAACATCTTCACCCAGCCCCTGCCCGCAAGCAGCCTAAACGGCACCAATGGCTTCGTCATCGAAGGCGAAACCGCAGGCGACCATTTCGGCTCGGCGCTTGCAGTCGGCGATATGAATGCCGACGGCATCCAGGATCTCGCCATGACCGCCCCCGCTTATAACAGCGGCCGGGGCCGGACCTACGTCACCTTCGGTAATACCGGCACATGGACCTCGCCCATGTCGGCCGGTGCGCTCGCCGGCTCCACCGGCGTCAACGGCACCAACGGCATCATCGCCGACGGCGTCGCCGCCAACGACCTTTCCGGCACGTCCGTAGCCTTCGGCGATGTCAATAACGACCGCACGTCCGACCTCATCGTCGGCGCTCCCGCCGCCAACACCAACGCAGGCGCAACCTATATTGTCTTCGGCGGCTCCACCACCTGGACCGGCCACACCCCTGTCGCCTTAAGCGCCCTCGCGGGCAACACGGGCGTGCTGGGCACGGGCGGTTTCCGCATTAACGGCACAGCGCTCACCACCGAAGCCAGCGGCAGCGCCCTCACCAGCTGCGACATGAACGGCGACGGCATCCCCGATATCGTGATCGGCGCGCCGGCCGCCACCGTTTCCACCCACACCAACGCGGGCCGCGCTTATGTGCTTTTCGGCAAAAGCGCCGGATGGACCGCCACCACCACCGTAAGCGTCATCAACGGCGCCAACGGATTTTACGATAACGGCGTCGCCAGCAACCATAAAACCGGAAGCGCGCTGGCATGCGGCGACCTGAACGGCGACGGCATCCCCGACCTCGCAATCGGCGCTCCCTTCAGCAATATCAGCGGCACTGAAAATGGCTCCGTGTATGTTCAGTACGGCAAGAACACCGCATGGAGCACCAGCGTTGACCTCAGCACCCTGCGCTATTACGACAACGGCTACCGCCTCGACGGCGGCAACGGCGAGCGCGCTGGCTCCTCGCTCATCATCGGCCCCGACTTAAACGGCGACGGCGTGCAAGACCTCATTATCGGTGCGCCCAAGCGCGCGCCCGGTGGCCGCACCGACGCGGGCGGCGCCTATATCTATTTCGGCAAAAACGCAGGCATGTATTCCACCAATAGCCTGCTGGCCGTAGACGGCATCACCGGCGCGATCATTGATGGCTCGTTAGCGGGCGACCTCGCCGGGACCAACGTCTCCGCGGGCAACATCAACGGCCTTGGCACCAGCGCCGCCATCATCGGCGCGCCCAACGTCAGCGTAGGCGGCAACACAGGCGCTGGCAAAACCTACATGATCCAGGGCAGCACCACAAAATGGAAAGCCGTCACCATCCCGCTGTCGAGCATCCCCTGATCGCTTTACCCCCCTAATCGCTTTACAAAGCGCCCCGCATCCCCTAAAACCTACCCCATGAATTGTTCGGTGAATTTTTTAGCGCCTATTGGGGCTGTATTCCTTGAATTCCTCGCAGCCGTTGGCCGCGTGGCGCTTTTCATATGGGCCAGCGTCAGCGGCATTTACCGCCCGCCCTTTTACACCAAAATGCTCGTCAAACAAATGATGGAGCTGGGCTTCTACTCCCTCCCCGTCGTCGGCATGACAACATTATTCACCGGCGCCGTGCTTGCGCTGCAAACCTATTCCGGCTTCTCGCGTTTCAACGCGGAAAGCTCTATCGCAATCGTCGTCGTCCTTTCCATCACCCGCGAACTCGGCCCCGTCATGGCGGGCCTTATGGTGGCGGGCCGCATCGGCGCTGCGTATGCCGCCGAAATCGGCACCATGCGCGTCACCGAACAAATTGACGCCCTCTTCACCCTCTCCACCGACCCGCATAAATACCTGGTCCTGCCGCGCCTCATCGCGGGCATCACCATGCTGCCCCTGCTCGTGCTGATGGGCGACATCATCGGCGTGTTCGGCGGCTACTTAGTCTCGGTTCACAAGCTCGGCTTCGCCCCCGGCCCCTACCTGCAATCCACCGCCAATTTCCTTGAAACCCGCGACGTGGTGTCCGGCCTCATCAAAGCCTCCGTCTTCGGTTTCATCATCACCCTCATGGGCTGCTACCATGGCTTCAACTCCAAGGGCGGCGCGCAGGGCGTAGGTGCGGCAACCACACATGCGGTCGTTTCCGCCTCCATCCTCATCTTGCTGTCCAACTACGTCCTAACCGCAATGTTGTTCGGCAAATGACCCCTAAAATTGAACTTCAGGGCGTCTATAAAGCCTTCGGCTCCAAAGTTGTATTAGACGGTGTAGACCTCACCATTGCCCCCGGCGAATCCCTCGTCGTCATTGGCGGTTCCGGCACTGGCAAATCCGTACTGATCAAATGCATCCTCGGCATCTTAAGCCCCGACCGCGGCAGCATTAAAATTGATGGCCGCGAAGTCACCAACTATTCCCGCGCCGAGCGCCAGAACCTCATGCGCAAATTCGGCATGCTCTTTCAGGGTGGCGCCCTCTTTGATAGCTTCTCCGTCTGGGAAAACATCACCTTCGCCCTGATCCAGAACAAGCAGATCAGCAAGCCCAAAGCCCGCGAGCTGGCCATCGAGAAACTCAAATCCGTGGGCCTTAGCGCCGATGTGGCCAACCTCTCGCCTTCCGAACTCTCCGGCGGCATGCAAAAGCGCGTGGCCCTCGCCCGCGCCATCGCCGCCAACCCCGAAATCATCTTCTTCGACGAGCCGACCACCGGCCTCGACCCCATCATGGCCGACGTGATCAACGACCTCATCGTCAAATGCTCCGAAGAACTGGGTGCCACCACCCTAAGCATCACCCACGACATGGCCTCGGTGCGCAAAATCGCCGACAATGTCGCCATGCTTTATAAAGGCAAGCTCATCTGGCACGGCGACGTGAAAAACATTGATGAAAGCGGCAACGAATATCTGGACCAGTTCGTCCATGGCCGCGCCGATGGCCCCATCACCTTCGGCGTCAAATAAAGAAATAAAGCCCTAAGAACACGAACCATAAAATCCAGATGACTTTTTTCATCTGGCTGGACACGCGCGACCCAACGGTAGTGCCGCCCTCCATCAGGGCAAACTTCACATACTCGTCGTCGTTTTCCAAATCGTCGTTAGGTTCTTCAGCCATGGCACAAAACCTATATTTTCAATATCTTATAATTCAATCTTGCCACACGCGCAATAACGTGTATTAAAAAGCCCCACCTAAGCGGGTGTAGTTCAATGGTAGAACGGCAGCTTCCCAAGCTGCATACGAGGGTTCGATTCCCTTCACCCGCTCCATTTCCCTTACACTATATTCTTAAGCCGCAATCGAGTTCAGGAATGCTTTTTCCAGCGAGTTATCGCCGTAAATATCCTTGAACTGTCCGGGCGTTCCCACAAACAAAAGCTTCCCGTCGTTAATCACGCCGATCCGGTCGCAGATTTCGTCCAGATCCGAAAGGATATGCGAGCTGAAAAATACCGTGCTGCCCGCTTCGCGCACCTTGATCAGCTGCGCCTTCAGCTTAATACGCGCCACCGGGTCCAGCCCGCTCATCGGCTCATCGAGGATGTACAGCTCCGACGCAACCATGAACGCGCCCACCAGCCCCAGCTTCTGCCCCATCCCTTTCGAGTACGAGCCAACCCGCTGCGAAAGCACGTTCGGGTCGAGGTCCAGCGCCACGGCGAATTCGCGCGCCTGCGCCATATCCAGCTTGCGCCCGTAATACGAAAGCGCGAGGTCCAGATATTCATAGCCCTTCAAATAGCGCGAAGGCTGGAATTTTTCCGGCAAATACGAAAGATGCTTGCGCGCCGCAATCTGGTCGCACGCAATGTCAAACACCCGCGCCAGCCCTTCATTATGATCAATCAAATCAAGGATGATTTTAATCAGCGTGGTTTTGCCCGCGCCGTTCAGCCCGATAAGCCCGAAGATTTCGCCCGGCATCAGCGCAAAGCTAATCCCCTCCAGCACCTTTTTGTCATTGTAGCTTTTATGAATATCCTGAACCATCAGGGGCGACACAATCATATTACGGCTCCAATCCCATTTTTTTATAGGTTTCACTCAATCCTGTAAGCCCTTCTTTCTTACCCGATGTCGCGAGGGCTTCCTCCGCGGTCTTCGGTGCAGCAGGCGCTGCTGCCTCAGGCGCTGCCGCGTCTGCTGGCTTGGGCGCCGCCGCTGCGGCAGCCGGGACTGCTGCTGGCGCGGGCGCGCCGGGTTTTTTCGCGGCTCCTGCTCCTGCCGCCGGCTCCGGCTGAATCAGCACCGTCATCGGTTGCACTTTCCCTTCCAGCACGCGCATCACATAGGATGAAAACGTCTGGTTGGGCTTGAGTGTAAAAGTAACCGTACTATGCGCAGTGTCAACCATTACGTCGCTCTGCCCCGTCGCGGTCGCTGCCACCATCCACGACTGGCTCACCTTCTCCATGTCGTCGGGCTTCCACTCCATCACCACCATATCGTTATTCACCATCACCACCTTTAGCGGCGACGCCAGATCCTGGAAATGCGGAATAAACCGCACCCCGTTAATCTGCACCATCCAGTCATCCTGCGAATGGTACGTAAGCGACTGCAGGAAAAATTGCGGATACGTAAACAAAATCGGCTTCGGCGGTTCCACCACCGCAGGCTCCGCTGGCTCCTGCAACTGGTTCAGGAAGTTCTTCGCCTGGTTTTCCGCATTCGTATTAGCCGCCTCGCGCATGTGCTTATAGGTGGCAATCGCGTCATTGATCTTCGACAGTTCTTCCGGCGTAATAAACAAGCTCACCGGCTTTAGATTAATCACAGGCGGCGGTGTCGCGGGCGGAATCGCCCCGCCCGGCAGCGCAGGCGCGCCCGGCGTAGACGCAGCAGGCGGCGCAGGCGCTGCCGCCCCACCCGCAGGCGCGTCCGGGTCAAATGCCAGTGCAGGCCCCGCAAGCAGCAACGCCAGCGCAAGCACCATGCACCCTAAAATATTACCTTCCCGCATTGGGCGTAGCCCCTCCGGGCGCATCCACGGGGTTAATACTATACCAGGTGAATTTAATGCCCGTCTTCACCAGCGGAAACGTGCCCTTCGCCCGGATATTGTTCAGCACCTCAGTATCGAGGTTGCGGTCGCGCGCCAGCGTCACCCGCGTAATTTTACACACGCCCGAAAGCTCCTGCTGCATTACTTCCAGCAGCTCATACACTCGCTCGTCCGAAAGCGTGTCCAGCTCCACGCTCACCTCGCTTGAACTTACCGCGCTGGTCTTGCGTATATACGCCGGGTCCTTGATTTCCTGAATCGGCGACACGCTAAGGCGCAGGTTGTTCAGCCCATATTGCAGCTTATACTGGTTGAATTTTTCCAAAACGATGGGCCGGTTGATCGCCAGTTCCCCCGCATCCTGCTTTTTCTTCACCTCCTGGTACAGCCCGGAATTCTGCTGGATAAAAGCATATTTCGCCTTCAGCGTATTATATTCCGCGTCAATCGCGTCCAGCACTTTCTGCGCCGATTTATTATTTTCCACATAATCGTCCTGGATGGACGAAAGCAAAAACACGATAGAAACCAGCACCACCTGCACGGCAACGATAATCGCCAGTTCCAGTAGCACCTGCCGCCTCAGGGGTTCATAGCGCATGGGCTACAACTCCTTAATCGTAAGCACAACGTCAGACGAATTGCTGACGGGTGCGGGTTTGGGCGCAGTCGCGGTACTATCGAAATTAATGTCCAGTTTTTCTGTTTCCGAAAAACGCGCCGGAAGCTTGGAAAACGCGATGTGGTAGGTCGGGAATACCACCTTAAGGTCAGCCAGCACCTTTTTGGAAACCACGCGCCACGCATCAAGGTCCGGCACACCGGGGAATTGCAGGGACAGCACTGCCGTGGTCTTTGGCTTCGCCGCCTTTTCATCCACCGACCACTCAACGCTCTTCACAATAATCGGCGGCTTCAGCACCGTCTCCACGGTTGCAATAAACGTGAGCGGCGAAACCTTCTGCTGCGTGAGCAGCTGGTACAATTCAATAATATCGCCTGTCTTATCCACGTCCAGGTTCGACGCCTTGATTTCATCCTTAAGGTTGTCCAGGTTCGTCTGGTGCTTATGCTTCGCCGACACCAGATCGTCGGCCTGCACAAACCCCATGTAAATATCCGAGCCGACCATGCCCGCATACCCGATCACGCCGAGCATCAGCACCAGCCCCAGCATGCGCTGCGACTTAAAGATCGAATACAGCTTATCAAAGCGCCGCGACTCCGGCGTCGAAAGCGCCAGCACATGCGTAGGGCTGGAGGCGATACTTGCCGCTAAAATCACATCGCCGAATTGATCGGTCGGTTGCGTAGCCCCTTCAATCCCCAGCAGCTGCGCCACTTCATACGGCGTCTGGATATGGAAGTTATTGTATTTAAATTTATTCTTATCAATAACCGGCTTCAGCGCGTTCGCCGCGATGATGTAAATATCCAGCCCATCCGCAGAGTCATACGACAAGCGCTTCATGTACTCCATGGTGCTTTGCATTTCCTGCTCGATATTACCTGCAAGAACTTCCGGCGTTGCCTCCCCGATGGGCTGCGCCATGCGCGTAAAAATAATGCGCCCGTTATGCAGGATAACCTGCCGGAAGCCCCCCACCTTGTTATGGCTGATGAAGAATTTCCATTTCGACCCTGTGCCCGTTTTCGGCACGCCCATGGCGCGCTCGATGTTGCGCAGCACGATTTCCGTTTCCACCGACACAAGGTAAATGCCCGTAAAACGGTTGGGCAAACCGAACACGAAATCCAGCCACATCGAAATCTGGCGGCTTCGCTCGATGGACACCATGAGGAAATTCCAGTCTTTCCTCCCCGACGCATCGCGCCCCAGCAGTACAGCGCCCTTGATATCTTCCGGCCCGAAATCACGCTCCAGCCTGCGGTTGATGAGCTTTTTCACGCTCATGGAACTTACCGGCGGCAGGCTCTGCTGCACGTAAGACTGGTCAAGGCTGTCAATCGCCACCGAAAACGGCGCCTTCGGGTCCTTATCAAGGCTTACGCGTAATTCTTCAAGATTCTGCTCGCTGGCATCGGGCACGAACTGGCGGCTCACCACCACGTTTTCGCGCATGTACAAAAGAATCGTGCCCTCATCGCCCACGAAAAGCACAAACCGCGAACCGCCGAGGAATTTATGCCCCTTGGCTTTCGCCGCGCTTTTCACAACGCTTTTCTTGGCGTCGGCTTTGGCTTTGGCTTTTTTCTGCCTCACCTTTACGGCCGTTTCTTTTTTTGTCTTCTTCTCAGCCATGGGCCGCTTTACCTGTCCTCATCGCGCCATGGGGCATCCATGCGCCTAGAATTTAATCTTGCTGAACGATTCGTACAGCGGACCGAACACAGCCGCGATCACCCAGAAAATCATCGCGCCCATCACCACCGTAAGAATCGGCTGGATTGCGCCCACCATGGCCTCCACCGCGTCGTTCACTTCACGCGTGTAGAAGAAGTTCACGTTGTTCAGCGCTTCTTTCATGTTGCCCGAATCTTCGCCCACCTTGAACATGCGGATCACAAGGTTGGGGAATTGGTTCGACAAACGCAGCGACGACGTAAGCGAGTTACCTTCCGTCACGTTCGTCTTCACAAGGTCCACCGAATCGCGAAGTACGCGGTTATGCACCACGCCCTTCGCCGCTTCCAGCGACTCAAGAATATCAATGCCGCTATTGAACATAACCGCGAAGAAGTGCGTAAAGCGCGCCATGTCAATCTTGCGAACCACCGGCCCGATCAGCGGAATTTTGAGCGTCAGCGTATCCATTTTATACGCAAATTCCTCCGACGTCCGGTACGCAAGAATCAGCCCGAAAAGCGAAGTCACCGGCACGCCCAGGATAATATACCAGTAATGCTCGAACGCATACGCCACCGCGATCAGCGCTCGCGTATGAATCGGAAGCGCGAACCCCTGCGCAATCAAAAAGTCCACCAGCTTGGGCACCACGAACAGCATCAGCACGCTGATAACGCCCGAAATCACCACCAGCAGCACCAGCGGGTAACGCGTCGCTTTTTTGATCTTGCGCGAAATTTCTGCCGACCATTTCAAATGGTCCGCCAGATGCGTAAACGACTCCGAAAGATTACCCGTCTGCTCGCCCGAAGCCACCAGCCCCACGAACACGTCATTGAACACTTTGGGATAGCCGGTGAGCGCCTTGGAAAGCATGTTACCGTTCTTCACCGATTCATACACGCCCGTCAAAACGTCGCGCAGTTTCGGGCTGTCGCTGGCGTCTCGCACGTCGGCCAGCGCGTCATGCAGCGGCACGCCCGCGCGGTCAAGCTGCTCCAGATGCATGCAAAGCACGATAAGGTCCTTCACCTTGATGCGCCCGCGGCTCCCCATCTTGCGCGCCTTGGCTTCCTTCGCCTGAATCAGGTCAAGCCCCACCTGCTTCAGGCGTTCTTCCAAATCCATTTCGTTATCTGCGATAACCGTGCCGCGTACTTTGCGGCCCATTTCGTTAATCGCCCAGTAGGTAAATGAAGGCATTCGTTACAACCTGTCTGTCAAATCAATGGTGCTGATAAGTTCTTCAAGGCTGATTTCGCCCTGCAATACTTTATTGATACCGTCCTGTTGCATAGTGACGAAACCATGGGTCAAAGCATATTCCATCATCACGCGGCGCGTTGCCCCCGTGGCGATGAGTTCATCCATGCCCTGATCCACGCGCAAAATCTCAATAACCGCCGTACGCCCTTTCGAGCCTTTGCCGTTACATTTCGTGCAGCCTAAGGGCTTGTAAATCGTCGGTGGCTTGCTCGCATCGGCGTTCAGGATATGGCATTCTTCCGCGGTCGCAATATGGGCCTGCTTGCAATACTTGCACAATTTACGCGCCAGTCGTTGCGCCATACAGCCGATCAGCGACCCGGCGAGCAAATGCGCCGGAACCCCAATATCGCTCAAGCGCGGCACAGCGCCCAGCGCGTCGTTCGTGTGAAGCGTGGTGAATACCTGATGCCCCGTAAGTGCGGCGCGGATAGCCATAAGGGCTGTTTCCTCGTCTCGAACTTCGCCGACGAAAATAATGTCAGGATCCTGGCGCATCAGCGACTTGATCCCGTTGATGAAGTCCAGCCCCGTGCCTTCACGCACGTTACTCTGGCGAATCAGCGGCAACTGGTATTCCACCGGATCTTCCAGCGTCATGATGTTGACGGTGATGGTGTTGATGTAATTCAGTACCGAATACAACGTGGTCGTTTTACCCGAACCCGTCGGACCCGTCATGATGATGATGCCCTCAGGCCGCTTCAGCAGCTTCTTCAGCACCGAAATATTATGATCGGAAAAACCCAGATACTCCAGCGGCACCAGCGACTTCGCCTTGTCCAGCAAACGCATCACGATGTTTTCGCCGAAAACCGTAGGCAAGGTCGCCACACGAAAATCCACTTCGCGGCCTAACACGTTGTAGCTGATGCGCCCGTCTTGCGGATAGCGCGTTTCGGCAATGTTCATGCCCGCCATAATTTTAATACGCACCACCATAGCCGCCCAGTAATCGCGGTGGAATGCGCGCTTCTGCGCCATTTCGCCGTCAATGCGGTAACGCACACGCAGGAACGAACCTTCCGGTTCAAAGTGAATATCCGACGCGCCCGACTTGATGGCGTCCACCAGCAGCGAGTTCACAAGGCGCACCGTCGGGTTCACGTAGCCTTCTGTACGCCCGTCGAGCTTGGTGTTTTCACGAATGCCCGTTTCGATTTCCTTCAAAATCCCATCCACTGAGATTTCGTAGTCGTAATACTGGTCAATAAGCTCGAACACTTCCGATTCCGTGCAATAAACCGGTACGATCTTCATGTTACGCGGCAAATGCCTGCGCACCTGATCAATGGCCAGCACGTTGTATACGTCGGCCATAGCCAGCGTAAGCACTTCGTTTTCCATGCTCACCGCAATCACCTTATGCCGTGTCGCCACATCTTTGGGAATGCGCCTCACCACGCCGATATCCATGATGCTGAGCTTGGGGTCGAATTTTTTAGTGCCCGACGATTCCGCCAGAACTTCGCCCAAAGCGGATTCGGTAATGAACCCCATTTCCACCAAAATCGCGCCCAGCAGTTTTTTGGTGTTGCGCTGTTCCGTCAGCACCACCTGCAATTGATCGGTAGAAATCAGGCCCAGCGAAATGAGTTTTTCACCCAGCCGCATCGGCGGCTTGGGCGGCAAGGGCAAATCCGCGTCAATATCAAAAGGCGAAATACTTTCAGGAACCGAAACCGCTTCCCCGATCAGCGCCTCAGGCGCATCCGCCACAACAGGCGGCAACTCCGGGGGCAAAGCCCCGTCGCCCTGTTCCGGCTCGGTGGGAGGTGTGGTCGTCATCTGGCAATCTTTTCGGTTGAGCAAATACCTTCGGCTTCACTCCATATATAGGCAAAAAAGATTGAAATTAGGTTAAGACGTTGAACGTCAATTGTTTTTAACCATTTCCAGACATGCGCTTTTCCTAAGCCGCCACCGCCCGCATGTTCAGGAATTTCAGCGCCGAATCCACCCATTGCGCGGTCAGCTTCTCCTGCACCGTATTCTGCTTAAGCCGTTCATTCAAATGGCTAAATGAAACGTTATCCAGAGGCTGGTCCTGATTGAAGCAGGAATACACATAATATTCCTTCCCCGTTTTCGGGTCCACATGCTTCTGCAAGCACTGCGCACAGATTTCTTTCATCATGCACTGCATCGGCGAGTTAATACTCCCGATCGCCACATGATTCGGTTTCAAATGCTGGTGCAGCACCCCATGCCTCGCCGCCCCCACGGCCTGCATCATCCTGTCCGACCCAATCGCAATAATATGGTCAATGTCCGAAAGCGCAATCGGCTGTGCGCCAAGCTTACCCTCGCCATACGCCCGGATACCCTCCACGATATTGCCATGGAACGACCTGTCCTGCGGCCTGCTCGGCTCAAATGCGCCATCATCACAGCACCACACAATCATGTCAGCCGCCGCTTCAATTTCTTCCACCTTATAGCGGTCAATGGACTTCTTATATCCTGCGAAATACAGCACTTCCGACTTCTTTTCCCGCATGGCCTTGCCAATGGAAAACAGCACGGCATTACCCAGCCCCCCGCCCACCAGCATCACTTTTTCATTCGCAGGAATCTCCGTAGGCGTACCCGTCGGACCCATCAGAATCACCGGCTCTCCCGGCTTCAAATGCGCGCAAAGGTCCGAAGAACCGCCCATCTCCAGCGCAATCACCGAGATCAGCCCCGCAGCCTTATCCACCCACGCCCCAGTCATCGCGAGCCCTTCCATGGCCAGCACCGTCTTGCGCCCATGATGCTCAACCCTGGGTGCAAACGCCTCAAAATTCTGCAATCGGTAGAACTGCCCCGGCTCAAACTGGCGCGCCGCCAGCGGCGCATGAATCACCACCTCAACGATGGTGGGGGTAAGCCTGTTCACCGCAAGCACCTTCGCTTTCAAATTATCGCGCACACTCGCCAAAAACCCTTCCAGCGGTGCGGCCGAATACGGCGCCTGACGCTGCAAAGCCGCCGTCACCACCGGGTAGCCCTGCTTCGCGCTGCCCATGGCCTTCACCACATTGCCCGCAAACGAAGGGTGCAAATCGCCAAAGAAACTTACCGAGGATTTTCCCTCCTCCAGCGACATCAAAACATGCACTGCATTAGGCTTGGAAACCTGTTGCGGCTTCACCACATTCCCGTCAAGGTCCACCGCCTTGAAATACTTCCCATCCATCGCAAAATCCGTCGGGAATTCGCGCGCCAGCACAGTATTCGGGCTGGTCCCCGCCGCAACCAGAATGGTGCGCGCCGGAAGCGTCACAATGTCTTCGCCACCGCCCACACGTTTCAAATTAATCGCGTCCGCATACCCGTACTGGTCCACTTCCACGCTCTCCGGCTCATACAATTCCGAGAAGAAAATCCCCTCCTCAAACGCCTTTTCCACTTCCTCATGGTTCAGCCGGTAGCTCGGCGCATCAATCAACCGCTTGCGGTACACCAGCTTCACCCCACCCCAGCTATCGAGCAGCGACCACACATCCGCCTCGCGCCCTTCCTTAAGCGCGCGCGCTTTCTCGTCCCGAATCGCCTTCCCATGATCAAGGAACTCATCGGCAATATAGCGGTCTTCCTCGCTCCAGAGGCTGCGCACCAGCGCCTCGCCCTTCTCGGCAACCAATGCCTCATAACGGCTCAAAAACTTCTCCACCTGCACCGGGTAATACGCCAGCGACTCCGTCGCCGTATCCACCGCCGTCAACCCGCCACCAATCACCACCACAGGCAACCGCAACTGCAAATTCGCAATCGAATCCGCCTTCGCCGCCCCCGTAAGCTGCAACGCCATCAAAAAGTCCGACGCCGTGCGCACACCGCGCGCAAGGCCATTCTTCATAT